>JAFEGC010000608.1 GCA_018240265.1 Pseudomonadota bacterium
GGGTGCCGGACTGGACTCGCAGGCCGTCAAGAATTACTGCAAGTGCCGTATGGCGGGTCATAAAGTGCCTAAGGTAGTACGGTTCGTCGATGCCCTCCCGAAGACCGCCTCGGGAAAGATCAGACGGCGGTGGCTGGCGGATCATGAGGAGGAATTGTAGCAATGTCCGAGCGCGGATTTTCTAGCCAAGCGCTGAGTCTGGATTGCGCCGCCGAAGCCGAGGCAATCGCTGCGGGGATGCGCGCGGCGCTGGTCAGCGATTTGCATCGGCGCGGCATCGTCGTGGCGGTTTCCGGCGGCATCGACAGTTCGGTGTGCCTGGCGCTTGCGACGCGTGCCGTCGGCTCCGCCCGCGTGCTTGCGCTGATCCTGCCGGAGCGCGATTCGTCCCCCGACAGTGCATGGCGTGCGCAGATGCTGACCGCGCATCTGAACGTGCAGACCGTTGTGCAGGACATAGCCGGCACCTTGGAAGCCGTCGGCTGCTACCGCTGGCGGGACGAGGCGGTGTGCCGGGCCGTACCGAGCTATGGTCCCGGCTGGCGCATGAAGATCGTGATTTCCGGCGGCACCGACGGCCGGGTCAATGTGTTCAGAATCATCGCCTCGGCGCCGGACGGCAGTGTGATCGACAAGCGGCTGAGGTTGCAAGACTACCTGCAGATCGTGGCGGCGACCAATTTCAAGCAGCGTGTGCGCAAGACGTTGGAATACTTTCACGCTGACCGTCTGAACTACGCCGTGGCCGGGACACCGAACCGCCTGGAATACGATCAGGGCTTTTTCGTAAAAAACGGCGATGGTGCCGCCGACTTCAAGCCCATCGCCCATCTGTACAAAACGCAGGTCTACGCCATGGCCCGGTATTTCGATCTTCCGGAGCAGATCTGCAGGGCCGAACCGACCACGGACACCTACAGTCTCGAACAGGGACAGGATGAATTCTTTTTCGCGCTGCCTTACCGGCAGATGGACTTGGCGCTCTGGGGGCGGGACCGGGGCATCACGCCGGAAGCGATGGCCGCCGAACTCGGTTTCAGCGTGGAACGTATGCGTGCGATATATGCGGATATCGACGCCAAGCGGCGCAATGCCCGCTATTTGCACGCACCGGCATTGCTGATGCGGCCGTTGTCCGGCCGGCAAGACTAGGTGGCAGCGTGTCCATGACCTATCGTGCGCTCGGCAGCACCGGTGCGCGGGTCTCGGAAGTCGGCTTCGGTGCCTGGGCCATCGGCGGTGACGCCTATGGCAAGGTCGAACGGGGCGACGCGTTGCGCGCGCTCGCCCGGGCCGAAAGCTTCGGCTGCAACTTGGTTGACACGGCCTCGGTGTACGGCGATTCGGAACTCGTGATCGGCGAATTTCTGCGCGGGCGCCGCGACCGTTGGGTGCTGGCGACGAAGTACTCGGGGCAACCGCAAGGCATGACTGCCACGCTGGAAAATCAGCTGCGTCGGCTGCGCACCGAGGCGGTGGATCTGTACCAGATTCACTGGGCGCCGCGCGGCGCCCAGGAACAGCTTTACGAAGAACTGTATGCGCTGAAGCGTGCTGGCAAGATACGCTGGACCGGCGTTTCGTTGTATTCCACCGCCGATATCGACTACCTGCTCAGCTGCCAGCGCATCGACGTTGTGCAGGTGGCGTTCTCGCTGCTCGATCCGCAGCCGCTATTGGGCCGGCTGCGCGCGCTGGCTGCAGTGGGTGCGGGCGTGTTGGTACGTTCCTGTCTGAAATGTGGCTTTTTGACTGGAAAGTTTGCTGCGGAGGCGGTGTTTCACGATCCTCACGACCAGCGCAGCCGCTGGTCGCGGCGCGAGATCGCCTCCACCGCCCGCAAGGCCCAGCACTTCGCGTTTGTCGCCCGGGAATGCGGTTCCATGACGCTCGGCGCGGCACGCTACCCATTGAGTTTCGGCGAAGTATCGGCGCTGCTGCTGGGTACCAAGACCGAGGCACAGGCCGCGTTTAATTTCGGTGAGGTGCCAGGCGGGGTGCTGGCGCCCGAGGTTCTGCGCCAAGTGCAGATCGTGCAGCGGCGACTGCGTCCCTCGTGGATCGGCTCGCGCCTCTGGCCGCGCCTCGAGCACCTGTGGCGCAGGCGCCCGTAAGCACACCGGCCGCCGCAAGCGCCTCAGCTCTTCTTGAAATCATCCGGCATCAACTGATGCCGTGACAGCAGCTTGTAGAAATCCGTACGGTTGCGTTTGGCCAAGCGCGCTGCCTGGCTCACGTTGCCGGTGGCGATCTGCAGGATCTGCGACAGGTAATTGCGCGTGAATTCATCGCGCGCCTCGTCGAAGGAGGGGAGCCGTGTGGGGTTGCCGCCCAGCGACTGCTGCACCGATTCTGCGGTGATGATCGGTCCACGCGCCAGCGCCACGTTCTGGCGCACCACGTTGTAGAGCTGGCGGATGTTGCCCGGCCAGTCGGAGGTCGCCAGCAGCTCCACCGCCTCGGGCGCGTAGATCTTGCGCTGGCTGCTTTCCTTGCACACCTGCTCCAGGAAATGCGACACCAGCAGCGGGATGTCCTCGCGCCGGCGCGACAGCGGTGGCATGTCGATGTGCACCACGTTCAGCCGGTAATACAGGTCCTCGCGAAACTGGCCGTTGACCATGAGCTGCTGCAGGTCGCGGTGCGTGGAGGAGATCACGCGCACGTTGACCGGAATGGCCTCGGCGCTGCCGACGGGACGGATCTGGCTTTCCTGCAGCACCCGCAGGAGCTTGATCTGCAGGCGCATGGGCATGTCACCGATCTCATCCAGCAGCAGCGTACCGCCGTCGGCTGACTGGAACAGTCCCTTGTGGGAACGCACCGCGCCGGTGAAGGCACCCTTTTCGTGACCGAAAAGTTCCGACTCGAGCAGGTTTTCCGCCATGGCGGAACAGTTGATGGTCATGAAGGGTTTGTTGCGGCGGGGGCTCGCCTTGTGGATGGCCCGGGCCAATACCTCCTTGCCCGTGCCGGATTCGCCGGTGAGCAGCACTCGGGCATCCGTGCCCGCGACCATGTTGGCCTGGGCGAGCTTGTCCTCCATCAACGGACTGCGGGTGATGATCTCTGCGCGCCAGTCCTCGTCGAGCTGCGCAAAACCGGACACCTTCAGAGCCTTCTGCACGTGGTCGAGCAGTTCCTGCTTGTCCACGGGTTTGGTGAGAAAACCGAACGCGCCGCTCTGGGTGGCGTGCACCGCGTCGGGAATGGTGCCGTGGGCGGTGAGGATGATGACGCGCAGGCCGGGCCAGCGGCCCTGCAGTTCCTTCAGCAGGCCGATGCCGTCCATTTGGTCCATGCGCAGGTCGGTAATGACCAAATCGGGGCGGAACCGGCCGCAGGCGGCTAATGCCGCGGCAGCGCTTTCCACCGCTTCCACCTCGTAGTTCTCGGCGCGCAGCCGGATGGTGAGCAGACGCAGCAGCCCCGGGTCGTCATCCACCACCAGGATGCGCGCCTTGCGCTTCTGGTTGCCGAGATCCCGGGCTGTGGCGGGTTTCAGGCCGCTGAACAGCGGAACCGTGGGGGCGATCGAGTAGGCGTTCAAGCTGGCTCCTTCGACGATGCGCTTCATGGCTTGCGTGGGGCCGGCGTCGTGCGATCGTTGATCGAGCGCTCGATGTGCGTGACGGCGTCGAGCTTGGCCTGCGCTTCGTCCAGGGCCTTGCGCAGACGCGCGTTCTCCTCGATCTCCGCCTGCAGGCGCCGATTGCTCGACTGCTGGCGATCCCGGGACTCGCGCGCATCCTCGTCTCGCAGGCGCTTGTTCTCGGCTTGCAGGACCAGGAGATGCTCGACTTCGTTCAACTCGGCCAGCGCAAAATTGCGCTCCATGGGTAACAAAGTTTCAGGCCTTGCGAGCAATTCTGACAACTGTCGCTGTGCCGCGACGGGATCGGTGGCCGAATGGCCCGGAGTGGCCAGCGCCACGGCATAGCGCAGCTTGTTGCTGGTGGTGGGGGTCAGCTCGGCGGCATCCTTGGCGGCCTGGAAGACTTCCGCCTGACGGCCGGGGTCGGTCTGGTGCAGACCCACCATGAGATCCAGCACGGCGGCAATGGAAGCGGCCCCGGGAGCGGCGGGACTGACTGAGGGCTGGACGTTGGACTGCTGACGGCTGGCGAGGCTTCCCGTGAGATCGCAGGCGCCGAGCAACGCTGCACCCAGAACCAGAGTGGCTACCCGCGATTTACGCGGCATGGGCGGGCTCCGCTTCCGCTTGGGGCGCGGGCTGACGCAGGGGCAGGCGTACCCGGAAATGGGCGCCACCGCCGGGGGCCTCCAGGATCTCGATGCTGCCGCCGTGAGCATTGACGAATTCGGTGACCACTGACAGACCGATGCCCGTGCCCTTCACGTGGCCGCCCTGCGGCGTCTTGCCCTGATAGAAGGCCTCGAATATGCGGGCGCGTTCCGCCGCAGGGATGCCCGGACCCGTGTCCATGACATCGATGACCAGCTGATCGCGTTCGCCGCGGGCGTGGATGGAAATGGTGCCCCCTCGGGGTGTGAACTTGATCGCATTGGACAGCAGGTTGTCGAAAATGAGCCGCAGCTTCCCCCGGTCGGCAAAGGGCACGAGATCCTCGATCTGCACGTCCAGGCGAACACGCTGCGCCACCAGGGTCAACTGTTGATTCTCCAGCACCGATTTGACCAGGGGACGCAGCTTGAACTCCGATAAATCCAGCCCGACGCTTTTGGCCTGCCAGGCGGAGAACGACAGCAGGTTTTCGATCAGTCGCTGCAGTTTCATGCCGTTCTCGCGCAGGATGGCGGTGACCTCGCGCTGGCCACTTTGCAACTCACCGACTGCGCCGTCCATCAATAGTTCGGTTCCTTCGCGAATATTCGCCAATGGCGTCTTCAGTTCATGTGACATATGACGCAAAAACCGGTTTTTTTCCTGCGCCAAGTCCAAAAGTCGCACGCGTAACCATTCCAGCTGGGCCGCCAGGCGTTCCAGGTCTGCCGGTCCTGTGATGGCGATGGGGCGGGAGAACGTGCCGCGGCCCAGCTCACTGATAGAGCGATCGATGGCGCGGATGGGACGGCCGAACAAGTAGGTGAAAATGCCCACCACCAGCAGGGTCATGGGAATCAGCAGCAGCGTCTGCCAGAACAGGTTGCGCTGTGCAGCCTGCGTGGCCAGCTGCAGCCGCGCCAGTTCGCTGTCGATCTGCACGCTGATGCGGGTCGAGACCTTGGAGGCGAGTTCCGCCAGCTGCGGAAACGCACTCACCACCTTGGCCATCTGCGATGAGTTGGGCCGCGCCGCTTTGAGCCTGGCCAGGATCATGTTGCTCTGCTCACGGAGCGAGGCAAGATCATGGACGGATTCGGCGTCCAGAGTGAGGCGGGAAAGGTCCTCCACGGTGGCCTGGAGCCGCGCGTGGTTCTTCGCGTATACGTCGAGCGAGTCGGAGTTGCCGATGATCTGGTACAGGCGTGCGGTGCGCTCCAGCGAGGCGATTTCCTCGAACAGCAGCTGATTGTTGCGCGTGGCGCGCACGCCGTGCACCACCAGCAGCTCGCTCCGGTTGGATAGCTCGTTCATCCGCACCGCGGCGTTCAGGATGGCGAACAGCAGAGGGGCCGCCACCACGGTGAAGCCGATCAACATCAGGCCGCTTAGGGATTTGGGGCGCGGAAAACGCATGGGCGCGCATTCTACCAGCGTGCCACTGCTGCCGCCGCGGCGGCTACCAGGGGTGCTGCTGGAGCTTGCGTTCCCAGTTGAGCGCGCTTTTCACGATGACTTCCAGGTCATCGTAGCGAGGCTTCCAGCCCAGCTCGCGTCTTACCCGCTCGGCCTTGGCGACGAGCGAGGGTGGATCGCCGGCGCGGCGCGGCTCCTCGCGGACCACCAGCGGTCGCGCCGCCACTTTTTCCACCATGCGCAGCACTTCGCGCACGCTGTAACCATGGCCGTAGCCGCAGTTCAGCGTCACGCTCCTGCCGGCATCGCGCAGGTAGTCCAGGGCTTTGAGATGGGCCGAGGCCAGATCCTCCACGTGGATGTAATCGCGCACGCCGGTGCCGTCGGGGGTGGCGTAGTCGCTGCCGAATACCGAAACATGGGGGCGCTTGCCCACCACGTGTTCCGCCGCCACCTTGGTCAGCAAGGTGGCGCCCTTGGTCGCCTGGCCGATGCGCGCCTCCGGATCGGAGCCGGCGACATTGAAATAGCGCAGCGCCACATAGCGCAGGTCGCTGGCGTGGGCCAGATCCCGCAGCATCCACTCGCTCATGAGCTTGGACGTGCCGTAGGGATTGATGGGGACGGTCGCGGATTCTTCGCTGGCGATGCCACCGGCCGGAATTCCATAGACCGCGGCGGTCGATGAGAATACGAAATGCCGGATCTGCTGCTGCGCGCAAACTTCCAGCAGCGCGCGCGTGGAACAGGTGTTGTTGCCGTAGTACTTGAGCGGCTCGGCTACCGACTCGGGCACGATGGTGTAGGCGGCGAAGTGCATCACCGTGTCGATGCCACGCTCAGAGATGATGCGCCGGAGCAGCGCCTGATCACCCACCTCGCCGACCACCAGCTCACCGCTGGTTACCGCCTGGCGGAAGCCCCGGCTGAGGTTGTCCAGCACCACTACCTGCTCACCGGCCGCGCCCAACTGCTTGACCACGTGACTGCCGATGTAGCCGGCTCCGCCAGTCACCAAGATCGCTCCTTTTGACATTCCTCAAGCTCCTGATCGAATCGGCAAATGATAGCGAATGCGGGCGGCAACGTCGGTTTACCATGTGGACTTTCGTGACGCAGGTCCGGGCCCTGAGGGCCGCGGTCCGGTCGGTCTCGCTTCGAGGATGACGCAACGGTCGTGAACCAGGAAACCCCTTACGAACACCTGTCTCCGGATGCCGTACTGGCGGCGCTGGAGAGCGTGGGTTTGAATCCCGACGGCCGCGTGCTGGCATTGAACAGCTACGAGAACCGCGTCTACCAGGTTGGGATCGAGGAGGGCGCACCGGTGGTGGCGAAGTTCTATCGTCCCGGGCGTTGGACGGATGCCGCCATTGTCGAGGAGCATGCTTTCGCCTGGGAACTGCACCAGGCCGAGGTGCCGGTGGTGCCGCCGCTGCGGCTGGGCGGGGCGAGCCTGCACCGCTCCGCGGGTTTCGCCTTCGCCGTGTTCGAACGCCATGGCGGGCGGTGGCCCGAGCTCGGACAGCCATCCGAGCGCGAGTGGATGGGGCGTTTCCTGGGCCGGCTGCATGCCGTGGGTGGCGCGGACCGGTTCTTCGAACGCGGGCGGCTCGATGCGCGACAGCTGGGCGAGGAGGCGCGCGACACGGTGCTCGCCGGCCTGTGGATGCCCGATTATCTGGCCGACAAGTACGCCGAGGTGACCGCCCAGATTCTGGAGTGTATTGCCTGGTGTCTGCCGGATTGGGGCGGAGCAAGGATGCTGCGCATCCACGGCGATTGTCATCGCGGCAACGTGCTGTGGACGGAGGCGGGCCCGCATTTCGTCGACCTGGACGATTGTCGTACCGGACCCGCGGTCCAGGATTTGTGGATGCTGCTGTCGGGCGGGGCGGACCAGATGCGGCGTGAGCTCACCGACCTGCTGGCTGGCTATGAGCAGTTCTGCAGCTTCGATCGCTCGGAGCTGGCGCTGATCGAGCCCTTGCGGGCGCTGCGCATGATCCATTACAGCGCCTGGATCGCGCAGCGCTGGCATGACCCGGCCTTTCCCAGGGCATTTCCCTGGTTTGCGGAAAATCGCTATTGGGAGCAGCACCTGGCTGCCCTGCGCGAGCAGTTGGAAGTGCTGGATGGCCCGCCGTTGACGCTCGGCGCATGAGTGGCTTGTCGGCATCGTGCCGGCAGGCGATGATACGGACCATGTCGATTATCAGACTCCTGTTGATGTGCGCGGCACTTTGCCTGGGAGCCTGCGGCGGGGAGTCTGGCGGCGGCACCGACCCGGGACCGCATTTGCACAAGAACAAGTCCGCGCGGGTCGACAAACCGGGTCCGACACGCGAGCAACAGACCGCCGGCATGGTATCGGCGGCGAGCCCGGCGCGCAGCGCGGAAATCGCCGATCTCAAGTTCGACATCGCGACCCGGCCGGAGGCGGGCAAGCCGCTGGAAGTGCAGCTCGCCTTGCTGCCGCTCACCGAAGCGCCCTCGGCTTCGCTGGAGCTGTCGGGCTCCGACGGACTGAGCTTGGCGGCCGACCAGACGGTGGTGAATTTCAACGACATCGCGCGCACCCGCGTGTACCGTTCCAGCGTGTCGGTGACACCGGCCGCCGAGGGCATTTATTTTCTCACCGTGGCGGTCGCGTTCAAGAACCCGGATTTCACCGACACGCGCAGTTTCACCGTCCCGATCATCGTGGCCGCGGCCGGCGCCGCACCGGCGCCGAGCAACGTCACGGGCGACGGCAAGGACGGCAAGCCCACTGCGCCGCCACCGGCTTCGGTACGGACCCAATAAACTGCGCCCATCCTCTATAATGCGCGGTTTGCCCGCCAGAGCGAACCGTGACCCAAGCCTTACGCAACATCGCCATCATCGCGCACGTCGATCATGGCAAAACCACGCTGGTCGACCAGCTCCTGCGCCAATCCGGAACCTTGGATGCGCGCAAGGAAGTGCAGGAACGGGTGATGGATTCGAACGCGCTGGAGCGCGAGCGCGGCATCACCATCCTGGCCAAGAACACCGCCATCACCTGGGGCGACTACCGCATCAACATCGTCGACACGCCCGGGCACGCGGATTTCGGCGGCGAGGTGGAACGGGTGCTGGCCATGGTCGATTGCGTGCTGCTGCTGGTGGACGCGGTGGACGGGCCGATGCCGCAGACCCGGTTCGTGACCCAGAAGGCGTTCAAGCACGGCTTGCGGCCCATCGTGGTCATCAACAAGATCGATCGAGACGAGGCGCGCCCGGGCTGGGTCCTGGACCAGACCTTCGACCTGTTCGACCGGCTCGGCGCCACCGATGAGCAGCTGGATTTTCCGGTGGTGTATGCCTCGGCGCTGCGCGGCTTCGCCAGTCTCGATCCGGCGGCGCGCGGCGGGGACATGGAGGCGCTGTTCCAGACCATCGTGCGGCATTGCCCGCCGCCGGACGTGGACCTGGCCGGCCCACTGCAGCTGCAGGTCACGCTCCTCGACTATTCGAGCTACGTGGGCGCCATCGGTATCGGGCGCATCAAGCGCGGCACCCTCAAGCGCGGCCAGAACGTGGTGGTGATCGACCGCGAAGGCCGGCAGCGCAATGAGCGCATTTCCCAGATCCTGGGCTTTCACGGATTGACGCGGGTCGAGGTCGAGCAGGCCGGCGCCGGCGATATCGTGGCCTTCGCCGGCATCGCCGAGCCCAAGGTGTCCGATACGCTGTGCGACCCGACGCAGCCGGAGGCGTTGCCCGGGCTGACGGTGGACGAGCCCACCATCAGCATGACCTTCGAGGTCAACACTTCGCCGTTCCTGGGGCGCGAGGGCAAGTTCGTCACCAGCCGCCAGATCCGCGAACGCCTGGAGCGCGAACAGATCCATAATGTCGCGCTGCGCGTGGAGTCCACCGCCGATCCCGACAAGTTCATCGTCTACGGCCGTGGCGAGTTGCACCTCGGCGTGCTGCTGGAGAACATGCGCCGGGAAGGCTACGAGATGGCCGTGTCGCGGCCGCGCGTGGTCATCCGGGTGATCGACGGACAGCCGCACGAGCCCTACGAGCAGCTCACGGTGGACGTGGAGGCATCGGCGCAGGGCGACGTCATGTCCGCTCTCGGTAGCCGCGGTGCCGCGCTCAGCGACATGCAGGCGGACGGCCGCGGCCGGGTGCGCCTGGACTACATGATTCCCTCGCGCGGCTTGATCGGCTTCCAGACCGAGTTTCGCACCTTGACGCGCGGCACCGGGCTCCTGCACCACGTGTTCGACCATTACGGGCCGCAGGTGCAGCGCGAGCTGGGCCAGCGCCCGCAGGGCGTGCTGATCGCCAACGGCCAGGGTACGGCGCTGGCCTATGCGCTGTTCTCGCTGCAGGAGCGCGGCCGCCTGTGCATCGGCCCGGGTGCGGAAGTCTACGAGGGCATGATCATCGGCATTCACAGCCGCGACAACGACCTGGTGGTCAATCCGCTCAAGGGCAAGAAGCTCACCAATATCCGCGCCGCCGGCAAGGACGAGAACATCCTGCTGACACCACCCGTGCGCTTTACCCTGGAACAGGCCATGGAATTCATCGACGACGATGAGCTGATCGAGGTGACGCCGGCCTCCATCCGCCTGCGCAAGCGCGAGCTGCGCGAGAGCGAGCGGCGGCGCTCGGGGCGCGCCGCCGACGGTTGAGGACCCGCCGCGACCGAACTGCGCCGCGTTAGGCAGTTCCAGGCACGATTTAACCGATTGTTGGGGAAATCGAGACCCCCGTCACACCGCGCCCGGTTCGCCGATTCGACAATCACCGCCTCACGATGCCGGCACGAGGCGTGCGCAGCAGGCACGCGCAGCAGGCCCGCGTCGGTATCCAATTTCGATGCGGGAGTGAGCGGTTGTCTGGCGAAACGGCAGTGCAGCGCAGGGTGGATCAGGACGGTGATCTCGATGGCCTGAACCGCCTGCTCGAACGGCAGATGCGCGAATCCCGGCGGCGCAGCGGCGAACTGGATCTGAATGCGCTGCTGCGCGTGGTGAGCCAGCACTACGATCGCATCGAGGAGGAGCGCCGCGGCATCGTGCGCTCCATGCAGCTGATGTCGGACGAGGCGCAAGCCCTGACACGCGAGATACGCGAGCAGAGCGCCTCACACCTGCAGGCCATACTCGACAACGTCAAGGACGCGATCATCACCGTGGGCGAGGACGGCCACATCGAGACCTGCAACCCCACGGGCGAACGCATCTTCGGCTACGCGCAGGCCGAGGTGCTGGGGCGCACGCTGGATTTCCTGCTGCCGGACATTGCCGGTCGAGGCGGCGCGCGCGCCTTCCTCGAGCAACTCGCGGCGCGGGTAGACGACACGCACATGGATCTCGCGGCCCATCAGGTGTGGGGCCGTTCCAAGGCCGAGGAGCGTTTCGCCGCCGAGATCGCCGTCAGCAAGGCGAAGCTCAACCGCCGCGACGGCTACATCGTCTGCATCCGCGATACCACCGAGCGGCACATCTCCGAACAGCACATGCGCGAGAGCGAGGCGCGTTACCGCACGCTGGTGGAGAACGCCCCCGAAGTCATCGTGGTGTTCGACGTCGATCAGCACAAGTTCACCGATGTCAATGAAAATGCCTGCCGTTTCTTCCGCATGGATCGCAGCGCGCTGCTGGCGGCCGGTCCCGACAAGATCAGCCCCGCGCATCAGCCCGACGGCACCTCTTCCTTCGGCGTGGTGCGCGGCTACATCCAGAGTGCGCTCGATGGTGGCACGCCGGTGTTCGAGTGGATGCACTGCGATTCCAACGGCCGGCTCCTGCCCTGCGAAGTGCGGCTGGTGCGCCTGCCCAGTTCCTCGCGCCGCCTGATCCGCGGCAGCATCACCTACATTGCCGAGCGCAAGCGCGCCGAGAACATCGCCATCGGCGAGCGGCGCGTATTCGAAAAGGTCGCCGCCAATGCGCCGCTGACCGATACGCTCACCGCCATCGCCGAAGTCATCGAAAGCGTGATCGAGGGCGGCGCCTGCGCCATCCATCTGTTCGACCGGGATTCCAACTGCCTGGTGTACGGCGTGGCGCCCAGCCTGCCGCGCGAGTTTATCGCCGCCATGGACGCCTGCCCGGTGGGCGTGCGCTTCGGCACGTGTGGCGCGGCGGTGTACCTATCGCGCGCCGTCATCGTGGCCGACATCGCCGCGGATGCGCTGTGGGAGCATCGCCGCGAGGCGGCAACGCTTGCGCATCTGCGTTCCAGCTGGTCGGTGCCCATCCGGACTGCCGATGGCGGCGTGCTGGGCACCATCGCCGTGTATCGCCGCGAGACCGGCACTCCGACGCAGCGCGACCAGGATCTGAGCGCGCGCATGTCGCAGCTGGCAAGTATCGCCATCGAACGACGCCGTTCGGAGGATGCGCTGCGCGACAGCGAGTCGAAATTCCGCGGCCTGTTCCAGAGCGTGATGGAGGGCGTTTACCAGACCACGCTGGAAGGGCGATTCCTCGCCGTCAACCGCGCCTTCGTCGAGATGTTCGGCTATAGCTCCGCGGAGGAGGTTTATGCTCTTAATGCCGTCGACCTGTACGGCAATCCCAACGAGCGGGAGACCTTCGCGCGCCGCCTGGATGCTGCCGGCGAGGTGCGCAACGAGGAATTCAACCTGCGCCGCAAGGACGGGAGCCTGGTGACGGTACTGGAGAGCAGCCGGGCAGTGCGCGACGTGCAGGGGCGCTGCATCGGGTTTGAAGGCACGGTGGTGGACATTACCGAGCGCAAGCAGGCCGAGACCGCGGTGTTCCAGGAGAAGGAGCGCGCGCAGGTGACGCTGCAGTCCATCGGCGATGCGGTCATCACCACCGACTCCGACGGTCTGATCGACTACATGAACCCGGTGGCCGAGAGCCTCACCGCCTGGGAGAACCGCGGGGCACAGCGCCAGCACATCGGCGATGTCCTGACCACGGTGCACGAAACCACGCGCGTGCCCATCGAGAACCCGATCACCCGCTGTCTGCGCGAAGGCCAGGTGCAGGGCCTGACCGAGAACGCCGTGCTGGTCAACCGGCGCGGGCAGGAGATTGCCATCCAGACCTCGGCGGCGCCCATCCGCGACCGAGCCGGCCATCTGATCGGGGCCGTCATCGTGTTCCACGACGTCAGCAAGGAGCGGCGCCTGCATCGCGCGCTGCATTACCAGGCCAGCCACGATGCGCTGACCGGGCTCATCAACCGGCGCGAATTCGAGCACCGGCTGAATGCGGCGGTGGAGAACGTGCGCGAAAATTCCCAGTCGCAGCATGCACTGCTGTACCTGGACCTGGATCAGTTCAAGATCGTGAATGACACCTGTGGGCATCCGGCGGGCGACCAGCTGCTCAAACAAATCACCGGCGTGCTGCAGTCACGCGTGCGCGCCGGCGATACGCTGGCGCGCCTGGGCGGTGATGAATTCGGCATCCTGCTGGAGCGGTGCACGCTGGATCAGGCCCTGCGCATCGCGGATTCGCTGCGCCAGGCGATCCGGGATTTCCGTTTCATCTGGCAGGACGGCGTGCTCACCGTCGGCGTGAGCATCGGCATCGTGGAAATTACCCGCGACACGCCCACCGTGGCCAGCGTGATGAGCGCGGCGGACGTGGCCTGCTACGATGCCAAGGATCAGGGACGCGACCGCGTGCAGCTATACAAGCCCGACGACGTGCCCGAGCGCCACCGCGAGATGCACTGGGTGTCCAAGCTCACCCGCGCCTGCGATGACGGGAGCTTCGATCTTTACTTCCAGCCCATCGTCGCCATCGGCGCCCGCCCCGATCCTCGCCAGCACTTCGAGCTGATGTTGCGGCTGCGTGATGAGGGCGGAGTCCTGGTGGCACCGGCGGAATTCATTCCGGCTGCCGAGCGCTACAACATCATGCCGGCCATCGACCGGTGGGTGGTGCACTTCACCCTGGAGCAGGTGGCGCATTTGCAGAGTTCTTCCGTGCAGCCCTTCACGGTGGCGGTGAATCTCTCCGGCACCTCGCTCAACGACGAGCGCTTCCTGGAGTTCCTGATCAGCGAGCTGAGCTCGCACCCGCTGTCGCCGGGCGCGGTGTGTTTCGAAATCACCGAGACGGCGGCGATTTCCAATCTCGGCAACGTCGTGTATTTCATGCGAGAACTCAAGGCGCGCGGCTGCCAGTTCGCGCTGGATGATTTTGGCAGCGGGCTGTCTTCGTTCATGTACCTGAAGACCCTGCCGGTGGACTACCTGAAGATCGACGGCCAGTTCATCGAGAATGTCACGCACGATCCGGTGGATCGCAGCATGGTGGAGGCTATCAGCCAGGTCGGTCGCGCCATGGGCATCCAGACCATCGCCGAGCGCGTGGAGACACGCGAGGCGATGCAGGAACTGGGGCGTCTGGGCATTTCCTATGCCCAGGGATTTTTCATCGCGGCACCGCTCCCGATCTGCCAGTTTCCCTATCTGCGCAGCCAGCCGTAATTCACCAATCAATTTCCACCATGAGCCCACTTCTGGATGAACCCGGCCGCATGGGCGTGCAGAGCCTTCAAGTCGGGCTCGTGTGCGTAGATCATGTGCCCGGACTGATAGAAATACCATTCCAGATTGCCGCGCAGTGAAGCCGGGATCTGCAGTTGCCGCAGCTCGTACAGGGCGGCGAAGTAGGGGGTCGCCAGATCGTAGTAGCCGTTGTTGAGCTGCACTTTGAGTTTCGGATTGTGCTTCATGGCGGTGGCCAAGTCCGGCATGACGTTCACCACGCCAGGACCCTTGGATGATTGGCCCGGCTGCTGATGCTGGAAGTCCCAGAACTTTTCCACGTCGGCCGATGCCTTGTAGGTCCAGCCATCGCCGAATTTCAGGGTGCCGCGCACATAGTCGTTGAACGTGGCCACGTAAGCCGAGGAGATGGCGGTCGCCTGGGGGTCGTAGTCCGATTCCTTGCTCAACGCGTCCTGCACTGGTCCGGAAAAACGCGCATCCAGCCGACCCACGGCATCCACCGGGCCGAGCACCTGCTGTGTGAACATGCCGGTGTTGATGCGCAGGTCGGCGCGTTCGATGTAGTCGGGCGGTAGTCCAGTGTACTGGTGGAGCTTCGCGGCGATGGCGGCGCGCCGGTCGGCCGGCAGCTCGCTCCCCGCGATCAACCCCGGGAGGTACTCATTCAGGGCGAAGGTTTCCACCTCGCGCAGGAAGGGTTCTAGCTGCGCCGGTTGCTCCTGCAGGCGGTGGTGATACCAGGCCGAGGCGGCGTAGGAGGGCAGCACCAGGGCATAGGGAAGTTCCACGCCGGGGTTGGCCTGCGGCGTGTCGGCGTTGTTGTCGAAGTTCAGGATCTGGCCGATCAACAGCACACCGTTGAGATCGATGGACTTCTCTTCGGCGAGGATGTGCGTCAGCGCTGCGGCGCGCGTGGAGCCGTAGCTTTCACCGAACAGGTACTTGGGAGAATTCCAGCGGCCATGCCGCGACAGAAAGGTGTGGATGAAGTTGGCGAAGGCATGCGCATCCTGGTCCACTCCCCAGAACGCCTTTTCCTTGTCCGTGCCGCGCAGATGCCCGAAGCCGGTGCCCGGCGCGTCGATGAACACCAAGTCGCTGACATCCAGCAGCGAGTACTCGTTGTCGATGAGCCGGTAAGGAGCCGCGGGAGTGTGCGTATCGTCCGCCGTCACCACCCGCTTGGGTCCGAACGCGCCCATGTGCAGCCAGACCGTGGACGAACCGGGTCCGCCATTGAACAGGAAAGTGATGGGCCGGCGGGCATCGGGTGCATGTGCGCCTTCGGTGCGGAAGTAGGCGACGTAGGACATGCTGGCCTGCGCTGGCACGGGCGGCGGCACGGCGGGCTTTTCCTCGCGCGGCGCGGGGGCGTCCTCGTCCAACGGGTCCTTCAGGTGCACTACCATGACACCGGTCTCGGCCTGGTAGGCGATACGGCGCTCACCGGCGCTGAACGAGCCCGTGGTCACCTGCGACTGGTCTTTGAGAGGTGCCGCTTGTTCAGCGGCGGGCGTCTCCGCCGGTTTCGGCGGCGCCTCCGCAGCCGACAGCCAGCCGGCGGCGCACAGGCCCAGCACAGCCATGGCAAGGCGCGGTCGATAATAGGTGGGTGGAGCGGGGGAAAAACTGAATTCCGGGTGGTGCATGTTGGGGCCTTTTGGTTTCGCGCATCATACCGGGAGGCCGCTGCGGTAACCACGTATCGGCAGCCGGCTTCGACCACCGGTACAAGGCACAGTTGGGTTCGTGAAGGAGAGCCTGTGGATCGAATCAAAACCATCACGGTATTCGTGGACCCGAATACGCGGGACCATCCGGCCATCGCTAAGGCGGCGCGCCTGGCCGCCGGTTTTCGCGCCCGGATCGATCTGGTGGTGATCGATCCGACGGCGGCCGCTTCGGCATCGAATTTTTACGACGCCGAGACCTGCCGCTTGGCGCAGGAGCGGCGCAGCCTGCCGCGGCGCGAGCGGCTGGAGACCCTGGCCGAGCCGCTGCGCGCCGCCGGCCTCACCGTGCACACCGATGTGCTGTTCGACACGCCGCTGTCGGCGGCCATGATCCGCCGCATCCGCACCTCGCGACCCAGCCTGGTCGTCAAGGACACGCACCCGCATTCGTTGATCCACCGCGCCTGGCTCAGCCACCTGGATTGGTATCTGATCCGCGAATGCCCGGCGCCGCTCCTGCTGACCCGGGCCCGCGCCTGGCATGAACGCGCGCTGCGCATCGCGGCCGCCGTGGATCCGGGCCACGCCGATGACAAGCCCTGGACGCTGGATCATGAAATCCTGGGCACGGTCGAATACCTGGCCACCGGCGTCGCCTCGGATCTGTCGGTGGTCAACGCCTTCTGTTCCCTGGAGCAGTACGCGGTCTTGGGCGGCGCGGGTGATCCGCAATTCGCCGTGGTCTGCGCGGCGCCGGTGGAAGCGGCGCGGCGTCAGCAACACGAAGCCCTGCGCCGACTGATGGTGGGACACCAGATCGCGCCGGAGAGCGTGCACCTCGTCGAGGGCAGCCCGGTGGAAGCGCTGCCGGCTTTCGCGGTGCAGCATCACATCGACGTGCTGGTGATGGGCGTGATCGCGCGCGGCAGCTTGTTCGAACACGTCGTGGGCAGCACCGCCGAGCGGGTGCTGGACCGGCTGGAGTGTGATGTGCTGGCCCTGAAACCGGAGACGCTGTTCGCGCAGCTATGGAAAGCGCGAGGATAAGGACAACCACGCACTTGCACTCCGCCACCTCGTCCCCAAATCATTCGCCGCAACGATGGGTTGCAACGAATAGTCATCAGGAGGTCATCGTGAGCATCGTAAGATGGGAGCCCATGCGCGAGCTGGATGAGTTTTTTCGTCGCTTTTCCGGATTGACCCGGCGCTCCGGCACCGGGCCGGATGGCGGCGAATGGACGCCGGCAGCCAACATCAGTGAAACCGCATCCGAGTACTTGATCAAGGCCGAGCTGCCCGAGGTGAAAAAGGAAGACGTGTCCATCACCTTGCAGAACGGCGTCATCACCATTGCCGGCGAGCGCAAATTCCGCAAGGAAGACAAGGACGAGAATTCGCTGCGGGTGGAGAGCTTCTACGGCACGTTTTCCCGCAGTTTCGCGCTGCCGGAGAATGCCGACCAGGAGCACATCAGCGCAGAGAGCAAGGACGGCGTGTTGCGCGTGCGCATCCCGAAAGTCGCGGCGAAGAGCCCGACCTCGGTGGAGATCAAGGTTCAATGACCGCGAGCGCGGCCGGTGCCGCCACGACCGGCCGCGCTGAGGCGATCCTTACCCTCAACGCCGGTTCTTCCAGTATCCGCTTCGCGGTATACGAGGCGGCGTATCCGGTGCGGCGCAGCTGGTCGGGCAAGCTCGACCAGTTGGGCCGCACCGATGCGAAACTATTGGTGCAGGGCGCCGCCGCGGCACCGCCCGTACCGGCCTGCTGTGCGGGGGATCTTTCCGCGACGGCACGCTGGCTGGTGGACTGGCTGCTGGATCGCCTGCCCGTCGATGCGCTGCGTGCCGTCGGCCACCGCGTGGTCCACGGCTTCACCGCTTCAGAACCGCAATGGGTCGACGAGGCGCTGTTGCAGCAGCTGCATGCGCTCGAGCCCTATGACCCGGAACATCTGCCGCTGGAACTGCAACTGATCCAGGTGGTGCGCGAGCGACGGCCGGAGCTTGCCCAACTGGCCTGCTTCGACACCGCCTTTCATCACGACATGCCGCTGGTGGCGCAGATGCTGCCCATTCCGCGCCGTTACCACGCCCGCGGCGTGCGCCGTTACGGCTTTCACGGCCTGTCTTTCCAGCACCTGATGGAGGCGCTGCGACACATTGGCGATCCGGCGGCGAGCGAGGGTCGCGTGGTGCTGGCGCATCTGGGCAATGGCGCGAGCGTGGCGGCGGTGCGTGACGGCCGCAGCATCGACACCAGCATGGCGCTCACTCCCGCGGCGGGCCTGGTCATGGGTTCGCGGAGCGGCGATCTCGACCCGGGCCTGTTCGGCTTCCTGGCACGTACCGAGCAGATGACGGTGGAGCAGTTTGCCAATCTGATCAACCGCGAATCCGGCATGCTGGGTATTTCCGAGCTCAGCGCCGATATGCGTGAACTGCTGCAGCTTGCGCCGCGGGATGAGCGCGCCGCGCAGGCCGTCGAGGTCTTCTGCTATCAGGCGCGCAAGTGGATCGCGGCGATGGCGGCGGCGCTCGGCGGCATCGACCTGCTGGTGTTCAGCGGCGGCATCGGCGAGAACGTGCCGGTGGTGCGCGAGCGCATCTGCGATGGCCTGGGCTTTCTCGGTGTGGGGGTGGATCACGCCCGCAATCAGGCTGGCGAGCCCATCATTTCGCCGGATCCAGCCGACGTGCGCGTGCGCGTCATCGCCACCGACGAGGAATTGATGATCGCCCAGCAGGTGTACGCTCGATGGGCCGCTGCGCTTGATTTCCGGCACTGAATCATAGGAGTTTTCTGCGATGTCTCCGGCCGAGCCCGATCCGCAACTGCTGTCCCGCCTCGATGCCTACTGGCGCGCGGCCAATTACCTGTCGGTGGCGCAGATCTACTTGCGCGCCAATCCGCTGCTGCGCCAGCCGCTGGCGCTTGAGCACATCAAGCCCTCGCTCCTGGGTCATTGGGGCACCACGCCGGGACAGAATTTCATCTACGTGCATCTGAATCGCGCTATTCGTGAACATGATCTGAACATGATTTATGTTTCGGGTCCGGGACACGGCGGTCCGGCGCTGGTGGCCAACACGTATCTGGAGGGAACCTACAGCGAAATCTATCCGGACCTCACCCAGGACGAGGCGGGCCTCACCAAGCTGTGCCGGCAGTTTTCCTACCCCGGTGGCATTCCCAGTCATGTCTCGCCGGAGTGCCCGGGCTCGATCCACGAGGGCGGCGAGCTGGGCTATTCGCTCAGCCATTCCTTCGGCGCGGTGCTGGACAACCCGGAGTTGCTGGTGGCCTGCGTCATCGGGGACGGTGAGGCGGAGACCGGGCCGTTGGCCACCGCCTGGCACTCGAACGAGTTCCTGAATCCGGCGCGCGATGGCGCAGTGCTGCCCATCCTGCATCTGAACGGCTACAAGATCGCCAATCCCACGGTGCTTGCGCGTATCCCACACCAGCAGCTCGAGCGATTGATGCAGGGTTACGGCTGGGAGCCATACTTCGTCGAAGGCGATGATCCGCCGCGCATGCACGCCGCCATGCTGTCGACGCTGGATACCGTGCTCGAGCGCATCCGCGCCATCCAGCGCGCCTGGCGCGAACAGGGCGATACGCAGCGGCCGACGTGGCCGATGATCGTGCTGCGCTCGCCCAAGGGCTGGACCGGACCCGTGAGCGTGGACGGCAAGCCCAACACCGGCACGTTCCGCGCGCACCAGGTGCCGATATCGCAGCCGCGCACGAATCCCGCGCACCTGGCGCAGATCGAGGCCTGGCTGCGCAGCTACGGGCCGCAGGAACTGTTTCCCGACGGCCGACTGCGCGCCGATCTCGCGGCACTGGCGCCGGTGGGTGATCGGCGCATGGGCGCGAACCCCCACGCCAATGGCGGCCGGCTGCTGAAGGATTTGCGCCTGCCCGATTTCCGCGACTTCGCGCTGCCGGTGCCCACGCCGGGTGTGATCGGTCCCGGCGATACGCGTGTGCTCGGGCCGTTTCTGCGCGAGGTGACGCGGCGTAATGCCGAGCCGGGAAATTTTCGCATCTTCGGGCCCGATGAAACCGTCTCGAACGGCCTGCAGGCGGTGTTCGAGACCACTTCGCGCCAGTGGCTGGCCGCGAGCGAGCCGGGGGATGAGTTCCTGGCCGCGCAGGGCCGGGTGATGGAAATGCTCAGCGAGCATCAGTGCGAGGGCTGGCTGGAGGGCTACCTGCTCACCGGCCGGCATGGCCTGTTCAACTGTTACGAGGCTTTCATTCACATCGTGGACTCCATGTTCAACCAGCATGCCAAGTGGTTGAAGGTGAGTGCGGCGCTTCCCTGGCGGCACCGCATCGCCTCGCTCAACTACCTGCTGGCCTCGCATGTCTGGCGCCAGGATCACAACGGCTTCACCCACCAGGACCCTGGCTTCATCGATCACGTGGTCAACAAGAAGGCCGAGGTGGTGCGCGTGTACCTGCCGCCGGACGCCAATTGCCTGTTGTCGGTGATGGATCATTGCCTGCGCAGCCGCCATTACGTGAACGTGGTGGTGGCCGGCAAACACCCTTCGCCGCAGTGGCTGTCCATGGAGGCCGCGGTGGCGCATTGCACGCAAGGAGCAGGCATCTGGGGCTGGGCCAGCAACGATCAGTCGGCCGAGCCCGACGTGGTCATGGCCTGCGCCGGGGATGTGCCGACGCTGGAGACGCTGGCGGCGGTATCCATCCTGCGCCGCGAGCTGCCCGAGCTCAAGGTGCGGGTGGTGAACGTGGTGGATCTGATGAAACTGCAGTCGGCCAGCGAGCACCCGCATGGGTTGTCGGACCGCGACTTCGATTCGCTGTTCACCATCGACAAACCCATCATCTTCGCCTATCACGGCTATCCGACCCTGATCCACCGGCTCACTTACCGGCGTCGCAATCACGACAACCTGCACGTGCGCGGTTACAAGGAGGAGGGCACGGTGACCACGGCCTTCGACATGACGGTGCTCAATGATCTGGACCGCTTTCACCTGGTCATCGATGCCATCGACCGGCTGCCGCAGACGGGCAGCCGCGGCGTGTATCTGAAGCAGCGTCTGCGCGACAAGCTCATCGAGCACCGTCACTACATCGTCGAGCATGGTCAAGACATGCCGGAGGTGCGCGATTGGCGCTGGCAGCCGTTCGCGCCGGGCGCCCAGTCTTAATCAGTCGTGATAAAAAATGTGCGCCGGCTCGGCCTGTGAATTGGTGAGATCCGGCGCCGGCCGGCTGTCGGCGACATCCACCGCCCGATAGCGTCCGCCGAAGAACAGCAGCGGCTGATGGGGCGCAATGCCCAGGTGCAAGTCCCGCACGCGGCCGATCACGATCCAGTGATCGCCGGCGTCGATGAGCTGCTGCAGTGTGCAGTCGATGGAGGCGAGGCACCCTTCCAGCCGCGGCGCATGCGCACCCGGCACCAGACGGAAGGGCGGCGGCGCCTGCTCCTTCCAGCCGCCGGCGAAGTAGCTGGACAGGGCCTGCTGATCATGGCGCAGCAGATTGATGCTGAAGCCGCTGAGGTTGTCCACGTGCCGCGCAAAGCGGCTCTTTTTCCCGGGACAGAACAGCACCAGCATCGGCTCCAGCGACACCGAGGACACCGCGTTCACGGTCATGGCCAGTACTTCGTCTGCGGCGCGGGCGGCGATCACCGCGACACCGGTGGCGAACAGGCCGATGGTGTCGCGGAAGCGGCGCGGGTCCAGGGGCGCCGGTTCGCTCATTATGCTTGCTTGCCCGGCGCCTGCGCGAAGGCCTCATCGCGATTGGCGATGACGAAGGCGCGTACCCGCTCGGCCTGTTCCTGGATCTGTGCCTGATGTCCCGAGACCAGCGCGCCGGCCATGCGCACCGGGTCGCCGAAGAAAAAGCGCTCGTACAGCACCTGGCGCGAACCGAATGCCGACAAACAGGTGTCCCACGCCAAGCGGAACAGGGGAATGCGCTCGAAGGCATCGGCGCGCGCCGCCTGATAATACTTGCGGATGTCTTCCAGCAACGGACCTTTGAGGTCGGCCTCGGTGGGCATGGCAACCAGGCCGCTGGCGCCGATCTGCTGGATGATTTCCACCATGCGCGGGTACAGGCGTGGAAACAGGTTGCGCGCCGCATCCAGCGGATTCCAGTCCGGACGCATTACGCCCCATTCATCCAGTTTCGCATCGGCCTCGGCCGCGCGCAGGAAGGCCTTCATGGTCTCCAGGTTCACCCAGATCTCGGCCAGCTTTTCCTGAATGTGCTGGAATCCTTCCGCGCCGATGCTGCTGACCATGAGCGAGGCCAGGCCCAGCAGGAACTCCGTCTTGGCGATGTTCTTCACCACCACTTGGTGGGTCATGTGCACCACCGCGCCGGTGCGGGCATAGGCATCATTGCAACGCTTGATGTCGCGGTACAGGAAAATCGCCTCCCAGGGCACGAACACGTCGTCGAACACCACCACGGCATCCATCTCCTCGAAGCGCGAGCCCAGCGGATGGTCGTAGTGGGAACGGCCGTAGTCGACGCTCTCGCGGCAGATGAAGCGCAGCCCAGGCGTGTCGTTGGGAATGGAAAAGCCGAAGGCGTAAGGGGCGTCCTCGTCCGGGCTTTTCAGGAGCGTAGAGGGAAACACCATGATCTCATCGGAAATGGGGAGCGTGGCCAGCATGCGGCAGCCGCGGATGACGATGCCGGCGTCGGTCTCCTCCTTGATGCGCGCCGCCAGGAACGGGTCGGCCTGCTTGGCGGAGCTGACCGCGCGGTTCGCCTGCGGCGGGATCAGCGTGTGGGTGAGGCACAGATCGTTCTCGCGCAGATACTCGTAATAGCGCACCGCGTTGGCGCCGAAGCGCGGATCGGCCTCGGCCAGGAAGGGCGCGCCGGCCGCGTAGCCGGTGATGGCGCGATTGATGTAGTCGGGCACACGACCCATCATGCCGCGGGTGTAGTCCTCCCACACCTTCATCGAGCGGGTGATGCTGGCCAGCTCCTCGTGCGTGCGCGGCATCATGAACGAGCGCGCCACCTTGTTGCCGGTAGTCGGCGAGTCGTACAGCGTGAGGTCCGATTTCTGCCACTGCAGATCGTACAGCGCCGCGAGCGTGCGCACGCCACCGGCCAGCGCCGGGTGTGTGGTGATGTCCTTGACCTGTTCACCGCGATACCAGATGGCGGGAGGGCGCTCGCGCAGACGCTGCAGCACCTGTTCGCCGCGCCGGGCGCCGGTGGCGACGCCCTTGGATGATTGATCCTGGGTTGACTTGCTCATGAAAGCGTCCTCGAATCGCCGCCCGGGCGGACGGATCGCAATGGTTATGAAATGGGAAATGATTTACACTAATCGTAATGAGTGTGTTTGGAAGCGTCAAGACGTAACCATCATGAAGC
Source organism: Pseudomonadota bacterium (assembly GCA_018240265.1). Taxonomy (GTDB): domain Bacteria; phylum Pseudomonadota; class Gammaproteobacteria; order Steroidobacterales; family Steroidobacteraceae; genus TMP-86. Next base: position 23,219 of record JAFEGC010000608.1, read on the forward strand.
CGGACAAGTCCCGCCAGCAGGGCATCCAATCCATCGAAATCGGCGCGCGCCTGCTGCAGGCGCTGGCGCAGACGGCGCGGCCGCAGATGCTCAAGG
>JAFEGC010000609.1 GCA_018240265.1 Pseudomonadota bacterium
GAATGGTTGGCACCAAACCTGGCCCACGTCGGCGGCATCCTGGTTCAGGCCGAAGACGAACTCGCCTCCATCAACATGATCATCGGCAGCTCGTTCGGCGGCGTGCCATCGCTGACGGCAACCTCGGGGCCCGGACTGTCATTGATGGTCGAGGCCCTCGGCCTGGGAACCGCCGCCGAAGTGCCGGTGGTCGTGGTGGACGTGATGCGCGGCGGGCCATCGACCGGCATCCCGACCAAATCCGAGCAGGCCGACCTCAACATCGCCGTTTATGGCATGCACGGCAGCGCGCCTCACCTGGTCCTCGCTCCACAGTCGGTACCCGATTGCCTGCTGACGACGCAATGGGCGATACACCTTGCGGAAGCACTGCAGACGCCAACCATCGTACTGTCGGACCAATTTCTCGGCCAGACCGTGGCCGCCATCGAGCGCCCTCCAGACGTCGAGTTCGCCGGCCGGCGGGTGGTGGCGTCCGAGATCACGGAACCTTATCGTCGCTACGCGCTGACCGAGAATGGGGTCTCACCGATGGTCGTACCCGGCACGCCCGGCGGCCAGTACACGGCGGACGGCCTGACGCACACCGAGCGTGGCCTGCCGACCAGCAGCGCGAGCGACCATCGGGCGCAGCTCGACAAGCGGCGCGACAAGCTGGAGCGATTCGCGTACGGCGACACCTGGGCAACACTGGAAGGCAGCGGGCCGTTGGCCATCTTGACCTGGGGTTCGCTGACCGGCGCGGCCCGCGAGGCGATCGAGCTGCTGGCGGACGAAGGCCACCAAGTACGCCTGATCGCGCCGCGTCTGTTGCTGCCGGTCCGGCCACGCGAGATGACCGCGGCGCTCACCGGCGTCACACGATTGCTGGTGGTCGAACAGAGCCATGACGAGCAGTTCTACCGCTACCTGCGGGCCCATTACCGCCTGCCAGAAGACACCGGGCTGCTGAGTCAGCCCGGCCCCTTACCGATCCGGCCACGCGACATCCGGCGGGCCCTGCTACGCGAGGAAACCCCATGACCTGTGCCACCCCGCTCCCCTGCCGGCCGGCCGACTTCCGTTCGGACGTCAAGCCGATCTGGTGCCCTGGCTGTGGCGACTATCACGTCCTGATGGCCTTCACCCGCGCCTTTGCCGAGATCGGCGTCCCGCCGGAGCGCATGGCCGTGGTGTCCGGCATCGGCTGCTCCTCGCGCATCCCCGCCTACACCCGCTGCTATGGATTCCACGGCGTGCATGGCCGCGGCCTCGCCGTCGCCGCGGGCCTGAAACTGGCTCGCCCCGACCTCACAGTCGTGGCCGCCAGCGGCGATGGCGACGGCTATTCCATCGGCGGCAACCACTTCCTGCATGCCTGCCGGCGCAACGTCGATTTCACCTACATCGTGATGGACAATCACATCTACGGCATGACCAAAGGCCAGCCCTCTCCCACCACCGAGCCCGACTTCGATACGGCGCTCGCACCGGGCGGTACCGGGCTGCGCCCCTTCCATCCGCTGGTAGTGGCACTGGCCTCGGGGGCGAACTTCGTCGCGCGCACGTTCTCGGGCAACATCGGCGAAACCGCCAGCATCATCGCCGAGGCGATCCGCCACCCGGGGTTCTCGTTCGTCGAGATCCTGAGTCCATGCGTCACCTTCAGGCCGGACCAGAAGGGCTGGAAGGACATGGTCCGTCCCGCACCGGTGAAAGCCACCGACGACCCGGCACGCGCCGCGCGCCGTCTGATGACCGACGACGGTTTCGTACTCGGCGTGCTGTACCGCGGAAATCGCCGCCCCTATCAGCCACTTGAAGCATCGCGCGCGGGTGATCTGCGCACGGTCGAAGGAGATTTCGAGCTATGACCGAGGATGCACCGCAGCCCGCGACGCTGGCCGACCTCTACGCAATCGCCTACCAGATCGAAGCCGATGCCGTAGAGCTGTATCAGCTGCTCGCCGATCAAATGGAGATTCACAACCGGCCCGAGCTGGCCACACTGTTTCGCGATCTTGAGCGGGCGGAGGGCCTGCACCGCGATGACATCGCGCGCCGTGCCGCGGACCCTGAACTCGAGGCGCGCGCGCGCAGGGTCGCCCGCTGGCGCATCACCGGCAGCCCCGAAGGCGCCGATCTCGCCAGCGTCCACTATCAGATGAGCGCCCATGAAGCGCTGACGCTGGCGCTGGCCGGCGAGCAGCGTGCGCTGCAGTTCTTCGAGCGCCTCAAGTCCACAGGCACCGATCCCGAGATCCGCCGCTTCGCCGCGGAACTGGCCGAGGAGGAAGCCGAGCACGTCGCACTCTGCCGGCGGCTCCTGCAGCGCTATCCTGCACCCGACGCCGACACGGACCTGCATGACCCGGATCCGCCGATTCAGCAGGAATAGGCGCCGCAACCTCCGGGTGGCCGCGTGACCACCCGTCCACCTCACCTCGCTTCGGCCATGAACCGCGTTCCGTTGACACCACCGGCAAAACAAGTATTATAGTACCATTATAGTTGTTTAAGCGCCGGTCACCCGTCAATAGGTTGCCGGGCAAGGAGCGGCAATGAACGCACCCTCGACGGCCCAGTCCTGCACCCTGCGTCCGTTGCGGCGCGACGATCTCGACCAGTTGGTCGGCATCGACAAGGCCCACACCGGCAATGCCCGCCGGCGCTTCATGGAAAAGCGCCTGGCTGCCGCGGTGGCCTCTCCGGATGAACACCTGCAGGTCGGCGTCGAACGTGACGGTCGGTTGGTCGGTTTCGCACTCGGTCGAATGCTGTATGGTGAGTTTGGTCAACTCGAGCCGGTCGCCGTGCTCGATGCCATGGGCGTCGACCCGTCCAGCCAGGAGCATGGCTACGGTCACGCGCTGATCCAAGGTGTCGAGACCCTCGCCCGCCGGCAGGGTGTGCACTGGCTGCATACGCAGGCGGACTGGACCAGTCACGGCCTGCTGCGCTTTTTCGACTCGGCGGGATTCAAGCTCGCGCAACGGGTGGTGCTCGAACGCGACACGTCGCGACCCATCGCCGAACCCGAGGCGGATACCTGAGGAGAACCGATGACGCGCAAATCGCCGCTTATAGTTCCAGAGCGGGTGGGTGACGACCCCGAGGCCGACTACAGCCTGCCGATGCCAGCCGACTATGGCCCGCTGGCCCGCGACTTGATTCCGATCCGTTCGCTGCAGCCGCACGACCTACCGGCGATCGCCGCGATCGACCGCGCCTCCACCGGCAGAAACCGGTCGGCCTACTTCCAGCGCAAGCTCGACGAGGTGCTCAACGATTCGGACGTGCGAATCTCGCTGGTCGCCGAGCTCGACGGCCGTGCGGTCGGCTACATCATGGCGCGGGTCAATCTGGGTGAATTCGGCCGCAGCGAACCGAGCGCGGAAATGGACACTCTCGGCGTCGATCCCGATTATCAGGGCCGTGGCGTCGCGCGCGCCCTGCTCTCGCAGCTGCTCGCCAACCTCGCGACGCTGCGCGTCGACAAGGTGCTGACCGAGGTCGACTGGTCCAATACGGAGCTGGTCGCCTTCCTGACGACATCCGGGTTCCGGCCCTCGGCGCGCCTGGCGTTCGACTTGCGGCTCGACTGAAACAGCCGGTGCAACTTCTGGACGGCTGCGCGTCGGCGCGCGAGCCGGCTGACCGTCGAGTGCGGACCCCGCGCGCAGGTCGGCCGTCCGCAAACCCGGCGGCTAGCCGGGGGGCGCCTAGCCGCCGAGCTCACGCCATTTGTAGTCGATGAGCTCGAGCAGCACGCCGTTCATCTTCTTCGGATGGACGAAGGCGAATTCACAGTCCCGGAACGGCCGCAGCCCGCCGATCAGCGGATAGCCCTGCTGGTCGAGTTCGGCGATCGCCGCGCGCGTACTGTCGACGTTGAAACTGATCAGCATCACGCCCTCGCCGCGCCGCTCGATGAACTTGGCGACATCCCCGTCCGGCGTCAGAGACTCCATGAGCTCGAAGCCAACGCCGCCCAGCCAATAGCGCGCGACCCGGATCTTCTCCGGTTCATCGACATAGGCATCGTCCGGCGCACTCTTGCCCAATACCGGCTCCCACACCTTGCGGGCGGCGTCGAGGTCGCGCACCGCGATGCAGATATGATCGAGTTTGTTGACTTTCATATGAAGGTGTCCGCCGCGACATTTGTAACTATCGTATTTTGGTACCAGAGTACCTGTTTTGATTGCTGCCTGTCAAAGCCGCACCCGCCGTGGTCCGCACCCTCATCCGGGAAATGTTGCCCTCAGCCGCGCAGCTTGCCTTGGCCGGGCCGATATCGTACCTGGATGATTTCAGCGACGATTGCGATGGCGATCTCCCCGGCTGAGCGTCCGCCCAGGTCGAGTCCAACCGGCGCCCGCAGGCGCTCGGTACTCGTCACGCCGCGGGCTGCAAACCGTTCGAGCCGCGCAGCATGCGTCCGCCGACTGCCGAGTGCACCGACGTAGAACGCCTCGCTCGCCAGGGCCGCCACCAGTGCGGGATCATCCAGCTTCGGATCGTGCGACAGCGCAACCACCGCGGTATGCGCATCAGGCTTCAACCTCGCGAGCGCGAGGTCTGGCCATTCGTGCAGCAACGGCGTATCGGGGAAGCGCTCACGGGTGGCGAAAGCAGTGCGCGGATCAACGATGTCAACCTCGAATCCGGCCATCACGGCAGCGGGCGCGAGTGTCTGTGCGATATGCACCGCACCCACGATGATCAGGCGGCGCTGCGGCGCATACCAGCGGACGAAAAGTCCGGCGTCGGCCTCGAGCCGCCCACTGCGATCCTGTGCGCAACGCTCCTCGATTTCCGCCAGTACCGCGCCCTCCAGCAGCAAGTCGCCATGCTGGCCATTCCTCTGATAAAGCGTCTGGGCGCCGTCGCGAAGCCGCGTCACGAGGGCGACGGGTAACCGGGCGGCACGGGCATGGGCAAGCGCCGCAAGCGTCGCCGCCTTCATTCGACAGGCTCCACGTAGACGCTGATACGACCACCACAGGCAAGACCGACGCTCCACGCCTGCTCGTCGCTGACCCCGAACTCCAGCTCCCTCGGTTTGCCGTCCTCGATCACCTTGAGGGCCGCTTCAACCACGGCGCCTTCCACACAGCCACCGGAAACCGAGCCGACAAAGCTACCCGTGTCCGCAACCGCCAGATGGCTGCCGGCGGGTCGCGGCGACGAGCCCCAGGCATGAACGATCGTGGCCAGCGCGACACGATGCCGCTCTTGCCGCCAGCGCTGGATCTGGGCAAGGATTTCATCGATCTCCGATTCGATCTTTCTGGTCATCGACGACGCTCCCGGCTGCCACGGTCCGCCCGCGCATCACGCAGCGCGCTCGAGACGCGATGATACTCTGCGGTCCATCACCCAAGCGGAAATCTCCGCAAGAATCCGCCGCGCTCTCAGCTGCTGATGATCGCGGCCGAGGTCCACGGGCCGGCAGGGCGATGCGCGAAAAATGCGTGCAGCTCCGCCACGATCGCAAGTGCGATACCCTCGGGCGTGACTGCGCCGATGTCGAGGCCCACCGGTCCGCGCAGTCGCGGCAGCAGCGCTGCCGCGCAATGATCGATGTCGCGCAGCAAGCGCTCACGCCGCTGACGAGGCCCGAGCAGCCCGACGTAGGGAATGGTGGACTGCGCGAGCGCGGACAAATAGGCGGCATCGGACTCGAGGTGATGGCTCATCACCAGCGCGGCCGAATAGCCGTTGAGCTCCACGTTGCGGCGCAGCTCGGCCGCCGGCGCACAGATCACCGTTGCTCCCGGAAAGCGCGCGGCGCTGGCATAGGCCGGACGATGATCCATAACGGTGGCGGGCAATCGCAGCATTTGCAGCTGGGCAACGACATGCCGCGCATCGCTCCCGCCGCCGCAAACCAGAACCTGCGGAAGCGGATCGACCACCTGAATCCAGGCCGCGTGCTCCACACCGGCGGCCGTCCAGCGCAACGTTCCGGACTGCCCGCTGCTCACGGCTTCCCGCCACGCCGCAGCGGGTTCGCGCTCCAGCTCCGTCTCCTGCTCTGCGCACCAGCAACTCGTGCCAAGACTCTGCGCAGCCCCCTGATAGTTGACGACGAGGATGGCGCGCCCGCCCTTGAGCGAGATTTCATGGGCGCGCCGCAGAGCGCCAAAAACGGCCCGCTCGCGCGATGCCACTTCGATCAGGATGCGCATGGCACCCTCGCAGCCGGATCCGATGCCGAACACCGGATCGTCCGCATTGCGAGTGTCGTACGCGACGGTGACCGGCTGACCGGTCTTCAGTACCCGTCGCGCGTGCTCGCTCAGGTCCGCCTCGAAGCAGCCACCACTCAGCAAGCCGGTCAGGTGGCCATCGGCTTCGATGAGCATCCGGGCCCCGGTCTTGCGGTATGTCGACCCTTCCGTTCCAACGATCGTCGCCACCGCCGCCACCCCCTCGATCCTTGCGAGGCGATCCAGGGTCTCCTCGATGCTGGTATCGAGGCGAGTCTTGGACAGATGGGGTTGCGCTGCCATGAAGGTATCCGACGTGCGGCGCGCGGCGTGCGCGGCGCGCGCCTGCCGCGCGTGCCCGCTGCGCGCGCACGCCACGTCGGCTTCTCAGGAAGGATTCCCGCCGTCGATGGTGACGCCATATTCGCTGCGCGCGTGCTCCGCAGTCACCCGTCCGCCGGCCACGTCTTTCGCCAGCGCCTCCGGATCGCGTTCGGCCGGCGGCCCGAAACCACCGCCGCCGCCGCCGCTCAGCTCGACCACGTCTCCCGCCCTCAACCGGGTCAAACCATAGGGATTTCCGGTCCGGCCATTGACCTTGAAGGTTGCCAGCTCACCGTTGCAGCCGCCAAACAAGCCCTCAGGGGCGAGCTGAAAACGTCCTGACTGGATCGCCAGGGACACGGCACCCCGGGGCGCATCCGCACCGTCGGGAATTTCGATGATCTCACGCCGGCCGAGGGCGCCGCGATGCTTGCCGGCCCCACCGGAATCGGGGATCAGCTCGCGGCACCGAATCATCAAAGGCGTGTCGCTCTCGAAGATTTCCACCGGTGTATTCGCGCCGTTGGCCGGGAATACGAAACTGCCCACGCCATCGTTGGTGGCTCCGGCCCCCATGCCACCGCCGCGGATCAGTGCGGTGTGGAAGGGCTCGCCGTTCGCCCGGGAGCCGTAAAACACCTGCATCGTGGCCGGCGTTCCGCCGCAGCCTGCGACCACACGATCCGCCAGAACCGGTGCCAGCGCACGGTAGATGATCTCGGTGAGAAAGTGCCCGATCTGCATGCGCGCGACCACCGCAGCCGGGAACTTGCAGTTCACTACGGAGCCCTCGGGTGCGATCAGCTTGATCGGCGCAGCGGTTCCATGGGTGTTGGGGAGCTCCGGATCGAAGATGCTCTTCACCGCCATGTGCACATAGGCATAGGTGAAGTTGTAAACGACATTGCCGCCCCATTCGACCTGCGGCGAGGAACCGGTGAGGTCGACGATGATGTCGCTCCCTTCGATGGTCACGTCGCACTTGATGGTCACCGGCGCATGGCCTTCCATCTGCTCGATGACGCCTTCGGAAGCGTAGTGCCCCGCGGGAACCTTGGCGATGGACTCTCGCAGGCTCTGCTCACTGCGGTTGATGATCTCCTCGGCCAGGTCATCGAGGCTCTCGAGGTGATAGTCTTCGACCAGGCGGCAAATCTGCTCGCTGCAGACGTGATTGGCCGCGATCTGCGAGCGGATGTCGCCGTGCACCTGATCCGGCGTGCGCACATTGGCCCGGATCATCGCGAACACATCGTCATTCGGCTGACCCGCGTGGTAGAGATGCACGAAGGGGATGAACAGTCCCTCCTCGAAAACCTCGTGATTGTCGGAGGCCACGCGCCCGCCGATATCGGCGTGATGCAGGATGCAGGCCGTGAACGCCAACAGCTTCGAGCCCTGGAAGATCGGCGCCATCACGCACACGTCATTGAGGTGACCGGCCAGCGCCCAGGGGTCGTTGGTGATGAACACATCGCCGGGCGAGAAGTGCTCCGGCCCCCGATCGGTGACCAGTTTTTGGATGCCGAGCGCCATGGCGCCGGATTGGCCCGGGCTCGCCAGGGTTCCCTGGGCGAGTTCGCGACCGTGCCGATCGGTGAACATGCAGGTGTAGTCATGCGAGTCGCGCAGCACGCTGGAGAATGCGGTGCGCGCGACGACGGCGTCCGCCTCATCGACGATCGACACCAGCCGTCGCCAGAGGATTTCCAGGGTCACGGGGTCGAAGCGCTGTTTCATGACTCATCGCTCCTGGAGGAGGTCGATCCAAAGGAAGCCATATTCATCGACCCGGACTTCCCCACCCGCGCCGATGATCACGGTTGACTCGCGTTCTTCGACGATGGCGGGCCCCGAGAAACGCACCTCGGGGGCCAACCGGTATCGATCGTACACGGTGTAGGGGATCATGGCGCCCGCCACCGGGCAGTATGCCGGCCGCTCCCCCTTGATGGCGCGCGCGGCCGTTGCACCGGGCACGGACTGGAGCTGCGGCAACTCCAGCAGCTTGACGGGGAGCGAGGCGCGCACGCGGAAGCTGACGAACTCGACTTCGCAATCCGGGTAGGTGCGGCCGTACAGCTTGGAGAAGACCGAATCGAATCGCTTGCGAACCTCCGGCGCCGACAATTCGTCGAAGCGGGTGGCGGGCACGGCCAAGGGCGTCTCCGAGCCCTGCCCGACGAAGCGGGCATCGATGCTGCGCTCGAACTGCACGCCTCCTTCCGCGCCGGCCGATCGGAGCGCCCGCTCGCTCTCCTTCTCGAGGCCGCGAAACAGTTCTTCGATCGCGCCGAAGTCGGCGGCGGACAACGACACCTTGTGGCTGCGCACGATGTCGAAGGCGCGCGGCGCGGTGAAGAAACCCAGCGCCGAGCCGACGCCGGCATTGGGTGGCACCAGCAAACGCGGCGCACCGAGCCGGCGAGCGAGTCCGTACATGTGGACGGGACCTGCGCCGCCGAACCCCGCCACGGTGACCCGCCGCGCGTTGCCGCCTCGCTCGGCGATGTGCGTCTTGGCGCCGGCGGCCATGGTCTCGTTGATCAGATCGTGGATTCCCCACACGGCCTGCAGGTAGGAGATGCCCAGAGGACCTGCGATCTCGCGCTCGACGCCGCGACGTGCCGCCGCGAGATCGAGCTTCATCTTGCCGCCGAGGAAATAGTTCGCGTCGAGATAGCCGAGCAACAGATCGGCATCCGTCACCGTCGGTTGAGTGCCGCCACGGCCATAGCAGATCGGCCCGGGCTCGGCGCCCGCGCTCTGCGGCCCGACCTGCAGGGTGCCCATTCGACTGCGGCGCGCGATCGAGCCGCCGCCCGCCCCGATTTCCATCAGATCGACGACCGGCACCTGGATGGTGATGCCGCTGCCGCGCTGGAAGCGCTGCACGCGACCGACTTCAAAGGTCGGGACGACGTCTGCCCGTCCGTTCTGGATCAGGCAGGACTTCGCCGTCGTTCCGCCCATGTCGAAGCAGAACATGTCGGGCAGTTCGAAGCGCTTGCTGAAATACTGACCCGCGATCACCGCGGCGCTGGGGCCCGATTCGATAATGCGCACCGGAAAAGCGGCAGCGACTTCGGCCGAGGTCACACCGCCGGAGGAAAGCATGATGAACAGGCGGCGCGAGAAGCCGAGCTTCGCGAGCCGTTCGCGCAACGAACGCAGGTAACGTTCGGTGAGCGGCTTGACGTACGCATTCGCGACCGTGGTGCTGGTCCGTTCGTACTCGCGGATCTGCGGCAGGACCTCGTAGGAAACCGACACCGACACCCCGGGCAGCGCTTCCTGCACCAGGCGCTTGACCTCGAACTCGTGATCGGGATTCTCGAAGGAATTGAGCAGGCAGATCGCAACGGACTCCACCTGCTGCCCCCGGAGCGTCGCGATCGCGGCTCGCACCGATTCGAGGTCCAGCGGCGTCTTCACCGTGCCGTCGGCCCGCACCCGCTCCACCACTTCGAGCCGGCTTTCGCGCGCCACCAGGGGCTCCGGCATCGGCGCCAGCGGATCGTAGGAGGCATAGCGGATCTCGCGCGCGAGTTCGAGCACGTCGCGAAAGCCCGCCGTCGTGATGAGGCCGGTGCGCGCGCCCTTGCGTTCGATGATGGCGTTGATCACCAGCGTCGTGCCGTGGATGACCTCCTCGAGGCTACCCAAGGTGCCCGGATGATCGGCCTCGAGGGCCGCGAGCCCGTCCAGGATGGCGGCAGCTGGATCACCCGGCGTGGTGAGACACTTATGCGTGAGCGTCTTGCCCGATACCTCGTCCAGCAGAACGAAGTCCGTAAACGTACCGCCGACGTCGATTCCTACACGCATGGGCCGCCCGCGTTGACAGTGATGGGGCCGGAGTGTACCGTATACTGTATACGCACGCTATAGGTAGCGCGTGGGAACTTGAAGGGCCCGCCCGTGAATACGAGCATCCAGTTCGATACGCTGAAAAAGGCGGAGCCTTTGAGCGCAAGGGTCTACACCACCCTACGTGAGTGCCTGAGCAATGGCCGCATCCCGCGCGGCGAGCCGCTGCAGGAGGCCGCACTGGCGGCCAAGCTTGGAGTCTCTCGAACGCCGGTCCGCGAAGCGCTGGCGCGTCTCACCGCCGAAGGATTTGTGGTCGCCGACGGCCAGGGACTGACCAGCGCCGCGCTCAGCATCGAAGATATGGAGGAAATCTACGGCCTGCGCATGCTCCTCGAAGTGGAGGCGCTGCGGCTCGTCGCCGGCAAGGTGCGCACGGATGAAGAGATCGCACCCTTGCGAGCTGCTTTGGTGGACATGGCCGACAGCCATGCCGAAGGTGATGGCGCGAGTTTCATGGAGGCGAACAATCGCTTTCGCGCAGTCTGGCTCGATCTCGTGTCGAACCGGCGCCTCGCCCGCACCATCGAGCTGTATGCCGATCACGTACGCTGCTTGCGCGAGTCGACCCTGGACGATCCTGACATCCGCCACGGCGTCGTCGAACGTTTGCGGGCGTTGCTTGCGGCAATCGAATCTGGCGATTGCGCCACGGCCGGCGAAGTCATGCGCGAACACCTGTGTGCGGCGCGCGGTGTGCTCATCGAGCAGCTCACCCGTGCCACACCCACTCAGCCGGGCCCACGGTAGCGTGATGGCAGGTGTGCAACCAACCATGATGTGCGACTGATCGAAAACAGGGGGAACACGTGGACCTGTCACACTGGATTGAGCGCAACGCTCGGTTCGCTCCGACACGGACCGCTATCCGGTTTGCTTCTCAGGACATCAGCTACGCGGCACTGGCCAGCCGCATCGACCGGGCCGCCGCCGCATTGGAGCATGCCGGCGTGCGCGAGGGTGAAGTCGTCGCCTACTTGGGCCTCAACCATCCCATCATCATCGAGCTGCTGTTCGCCTGCGCGCGTCTCGACGCGCTCGTCGCGCCCTTGAACTGGCGTCTGGCTCGTCCCGAGATCCGGCGCACGCTCGAAGATTGCCGGCCCCGGATACTCATCGCCGAATCAGCTTTCATCGACGGTCCCGAGGCGGTCGATGTGCCCGCCGACACCCGCCGCATACGAATCGAACCGTCGGACCACGCGGACGGTCCCTGCTGGGAGTCCTTCCTCGCGGAGGTGCCGGCCGGCGCATCCTGCACTTGCCGCGGCGGGCCTGATTCCCCGCTGGTTCTTTGTTACACCTCCGGCACCGCGGGAGTGCCGAAGGGTGTGGTGCTCGATCAGAACGCCTTGCTGACCAACGCGCTCAATTCTGCGCACATGCACGATTTGACCAGCCGCGACCACATTCTGACCACCACACCGATGTTCCACGTCGGCGGATTCAACATCCTGACCCTGCCCGCCCTTCACGCCGGCGCCAGCGTCACCATCCACGCCCGCTTCGATCCGCAAGCCACCCTGGACACCATCGAGCGCGAGCAGGTCACGCTGGTCGTGCTGGTGCCCGCGCAACTCACGGCGATACTCGATATGCCGACCTGGAATCCCGCCCAGTTGCGCTCACTGCGCATGATCACGACGGGGTCGACCATCATCACGGAGCAGTTCGCGCGCAAGATCAATTCTTTCGGCATACCCCTGGCCCAGGTTTACGGCTCCACGGAGACCGGACCCGCAGCCGCCTACCAGCGGGCGGGGGATGCGATGCTGCGGCCCGGATCGGCTGGGGCGCCGGCCCTGCACTGCGAGATCCGCATCGTGGATGCGGCGGAGACTCCGGTTGCCGCGGGCGAAGACGGTGAGATCCTGGTGCGCGGCTGCAATGTGATGCGGGGTTACTGGAACCGGCCGGAGCTCACCGCCAACGCGCTGCGCAATGGCTGGTATCACACCGGAGATGTCGGCCATCTGGACCAAGACGGATACCTCTACGTGGTCACGCGCAAACGCGACATGATCATTTCCGGCGGTGAGAATGTCTATCCGGAGGAAGTCGAATCGGTATTGGTTGAAATGCTGGAAATCAAGGAGGTTTGTATCTTCGGAATACCGCATCATCGGCTCGGTGAACAGGTCACCGCGGCCATCGTGCTGCGCGAAGGCACGGTCCTGACCGCTGCTTCCGTGTCGGGCTACCTGACTAACCGCCTCGCCCGCTACAAGCACCCCCGAGCCGTGCACTTCGTGACCTGCCTGCCCCGAACATCCCTCGGCAAGGTCATACGCAGCGAAGTTCGCAAGAGCCTGGTGGGCGATGCCTCCGGAGTACCGTCATGATCGACCTGCCGCTGACACCCGAACAGGAACAGGTGCGAGACACCTTCGCGCGGCTGTGCGACGAGACCATCGCCCCCGCAGCCGCCGCCATCGACGAGGCCGGAGTCTTCCCGCGCGAGACGTTCAATACGCTGGCCGGCATCGGCCTGTTCGGCATGCGCTACCCGGAGTCCGATGGTGGGTCCGGCATGAAACTGACGGACTTCTGCCTGGCGCTCGAGGAAGTGGCGCGCGGCTCCCTGTCGGTGGCCGGGGCGGCCGCGATGCAATCGCTGATGGGAACCAAATTTCTGCAGTTGCTCGGGAACGATGACATCAAGCAGCGGCTGTTCAGGCCGGCTCTGTCCGGCGAGAAGATCGGCGCGATCTGCATGACCGAGCCCAATGCCGGGAGCGATCTCCACGGCATCGCGACGCGGGCCGAACGTGTCTCGGGCGGCTATGCCCTGACCGGCCAGAAGACCTGGATCACCTCGGCGCCGGTCGCAGATTTCTTCACGGTGTTCGCGCGCGCGGGCGCGGAGCAGAAGCTGACGATTTTCCTGGTCGAGCGGGATTCGCCCGGCCTTCACATTGGACGCGCCATCCACAAGATGGGAGTCTGGGCGCTGCCGACCTCGGAGCTGAGTTTCGACCGCTGCTTCGTACCGGATTCGCACCGACTCTCGCGCGTCGAGGGTGACGGCGAGGAGCACCTGCGCAAGACCCTCGCCGAGATCCGCATCATCACCGGAGCCATGGCCGTGGGCGCCGCACGCGCCGCGCTCGCGGCATCGATCAGCTATGCCGCCGAGCGCAAGCAGTTCGGCAAGCCGATCGGCGCCAATCAGGCGATCCAGCTCAAGCTGGCGGAAATGGGCACCCCGCTCGTCGCCGCAAAGCTCCTGGTCTACGATGCGGCCCGCCGCTGCGATGCCGGCACGCCCCATCATCGCGAGGCCGCGATGGCCAAGCTGTTCGCCAGCGAGACCGCGGCCATGGTGTGCGACCAGGCCGCGCGCGTCTTCGCCTCCTATGGTTACGCGATGGAATATCCGGTGCAGCGCTATTTGAGGGACATCCGTTTCACGTTGATCGGCGGCGGCACCAGTGAAATCCTTAAGCTGATGATAGCCCGGGAGTTGACGAAGTGAGCGAACCACGCAAGAAGGTGATCGTACTGGGCAAGCTTGGACTGGACGGCCACGACCATGGCGCCAAAGTGGTGGCGCGGGCCCTGATCGATGCCGGTTACGAGGTCATCTATACCGGGCTGCGCCAGACGCCCGCCTCGATCGCCGCCATCGCGCGCGAGCACAATGCCGACGTCATCGCCCTGTCCTCGATGGCGGGCTCACATCTGCCGTTCTGCCGCAAACTCAAGGACATGCTGGTGCAGTCGGGCCTCGCCGATCGGGTGTGGATGATCGGCGGCAATCTGCCGGCGCAGGACCACGAGGAGTTGCGCAAGCTCGGTTTCAAAGGGGTATTCCCGTCCAGCTCTCGGCTCGACGACATCGTTGCTTACGTGAAGGCGAATCTGCATGACTGATCCCAAAGGTACGCGCCCGGTGATCAACGAATCGGGCATCGAGATTCAGCCGCTTTATGGTCCGGCCGACGTCGAACGCACCGGCGGGACTTCCATGGTCGGCGCTCCGGGCGAATACCCCTTCACCCGCGGCATCCATTCACTGATGTACCGCAAGCAGCCGTTCACCATGCGGCAGTACACGGGTTTTGCGACCGCAGCGGCCACCAACCAACGGTTTCACTATCTCATTGCCAACGGTCAGACGGGTTTGAACGTGGCTTTCGACCTGCCAACCCAGTGCGGCCTCGACTCGGATGAACCGCAGGCGGAAGGTGAAATCGGCCGCGTCGGCATGGCGGTCGACACGCTGCAAGACTTCGAGATCGCCTTCGAGGGCATCGATCTCGACAAGATCACGGTATCCCTTACGATCAATGGCGCGGCGCCGCAGCTGATCGCCATGTATCTGGCGATGGCCGAGAAGCGCGGCTTCGACGTGAAAGGCCTGCGCGGCACCGCGCAGAACGACATCCTCAAGGAGTTCATCGGCCGGGGCACCTGGATCTACCCGGTCGAGCCCTCCATACGCCTGGTGGGAGACACCATCGAGTACTGCGCCAAGCATGCTCCCAAGTACAGCCCGGTGTCGGTCTGCGGCTATCACATCCGCGAATCGGGTGCGGACCCCGCCCAGGAGATGGCCTATGCCTTCGCCATCGCCAAGGCGTATGCCGACGAGGTCGTGCGCCGGGGTCTGTCGATCGACGAGTTCGCCGGGCGCTTGTCCTTCAATTTCAATATTTTCGGCAACATCTTCGAGCAGGTCGCCAAGTTCCGTGCCGGCCGCGGCCTGTGGGCCAGCATCATGCACGATGAGTACGCGGCAACCAAGCCGGGCTCGATGTGGATGCGCATGATCGCCGCCGGCGGCGGCGGCGGCCTGACCATAGAACAGCCGGAGGTCAACATCGTTCGTGGAGCCTACTACGCGCTCATCAGCGCGCTCAGCGGTGCGCAAACCATGGCGCTGTGCTGCTACGACGAGGCCTACACGATTCCCTCCGAGTATGCCCAACGCATCTCGCTGCGCACCATGCAGCTGCTCATCGAGGAGATGGGTCTTGCCGACACTGTCGATCCGCTGGGTGGCTCGTGGTATGTCGAAACGCTGACCAACCAGATGCGCGACAAGATGCGCAAGATCATGGTCGATCTGGATGCGAACGGCGGCATCGTACGTCAGGTCGCGACCGGCGAGATCCAGGCGCAGGTTTCGCGGCAGGCATATCGGATGTTGCGCGACATACAATCGGGTCGGTTCCGCAAGGTTGGCATCAACTGCTACAAGACCGAGGGCGCGGAACAAGCGGAAGTCGAGATGCATCCGTACAACGAGCACGACGCGCAGGCGCAGATCGCAAGTCTCAATGATGTGCGCAAGAGCCGTGACGCGGCGGTCGTAAAGAAGTCGCTGACAGCGCTACGCGATGCAGCAGCAAGTGGCAAGAATGTGATGCCGGCCATGATGGACGCCGTCAAGGCGTACGCTACGGTCGGTGAGATGACCAGGGAGATGGTTCAGGTATTCGGGCGCTACCAGGAGCCCGTCAGGTTTTGACCATGCAGAACATAACTTCCTATCTGGCACCCAGGCGCATGGACGAGGCATTGCGCGCGATGGCGGACGGCAATGCCACCGTGCTGTGCGGCGGCACCGATCTCGCACCACAAACCGAGTCCGGCGCGCGTCCCTACAAGGCGCTGTTGCTGAACATTCGCCGCCTGGAAGGCATTGGCGGCATCGAAACCACGGCGGCCGCGGTTCGCATCGGCAGCCTGACGACCATCAGCGAGATCCGCCGCAACGCAGCGCTCGCCACCATCGCGCCGGTGCTGGTGGAAGCAGCGGAACACTTCGCCAGCGACCAGATCCGCAATGCAGCATCGCTGGGCGGCAACCTTTGCAACGCCTCTCCGGCCGGCGACATGAGTCCGCCGCTGCTGGTGCTCGGGGCTTCTGTCGAACTCGCGAGCTGGCGCGACGGTGCGGTACAGACGCGGCGCATGCCATTGGAGCAGTTCTTCGTCAGCCCCGGCAAGACCGCCAAACTGCCGCAAGAACTGCTGACGGCCGTGGTGTTCGACCGGCCCGCGACCGATTTCGTCGGCCGCTTCCGCAAGTCCGGCCCGCGCCCCGCGCTCGAGATCTCCACCGTTTCGCTGGCCCTCGGCGCCCGGTTCGCCGCCGGAAAGCTCAGTAACGTGCGTGTGGCGATGGGCTCGGTTGCGCCCACGCCCTTGCGCGCACGCCACGTCGAATCGGCGCTGGAAGGCAAGAAGCTCGACTCCGCGACCATCGCTGCCGCTGTTGCCGCGACGGCCGAGGATGCCAAACCGATCGATGATGTGCGCGCGAGCGCGTGGTATCGCGGCCATCTCGCTCGGGTGTTCGTTGAGGAGGTGCTCGAAAGTGTCCGTGGAAACTGAGATCCGCTTCAAGCTCAACGGGAGCGAGGTGCACCTGAAGGTGCCGGTCACCATGAAGGTCCTGCAGATGCTGCGTGACAAGCTCGGCATGACCGGAACCAAGTATGCCTGCGGCGAGGGTGAGTGCGGCGCCTGCACCATCAAGGTGGATGGCAGCACCATCAACAGCTGCCTGATGTATGCCGTCGACTGTGACGGGCGAGAGATCGTCACCATCGAAGGGCTGCGCTCCCCGGAAGGACTCAACCCGATGCAGCAGGCCTTCGTCGACCACGGCGCGATCCAATGCGGCTTCTGCATGCCCGGCATGATCATGCAGGCCGATTACCTGGTCGAAAGCAATACCGGCCTGACGCGGGAACAAGCACAGCGGGGTCTCGAGGGCAATCTCTGTCGCTGTACCGGCTACACCAAGGTGCTGGATGCCGTGGCTTCGGTCGTGGAGAAGAAGAAGTGCCACGTCCGTTGACAGCCAAGCATCTTCGCATCTATTCGACGGCATACGCTTGAGGAGTACGATGCCATGAACCAGCACGCAAAGAGCTTATTTATCGCAAAAAAGACCTTGATCGGCACGCGCGTCAAGAAGCCTGACGCCCCCGACAAATCGACCGGCAAGACGCGCTACATCAACGACATGGTGTTGCCGCAGATGCTGTACGGCAAGGTGCTGTTCGCCGGCCGGCCGCACGCCAGGATCGTCCGTATCGACACGTCAGCGGCGGAGAAGCTGCCGGGCGTCCACGCAGTGCTCACCGGGAAGGACTGCGGCAGCTTCAAGTTCGGCTTCGTGCGCGATAATGTTCCGCTCAAGGAAAGGGTGCGCTGCGAGCACGACGAAATCGCCGCCGTCGCGGCGACCACGGAGGAGATTGCAGCCCGCGCGCTCGAACTCATCGAGGTGGAATTCGAGGATCTGCCAGGGGTGTTCACACCGGAGCACGGTGAAAAGGAAGACGCACCCCTCATCCACGAGAACTTCCCGGGCAACAGGAGCCTGCATTTCGAATTCAAGCACGGTGATCTCGCCAAGGCCGAGGCTGACTCAGCCTTCATCGCCGACAACGTGTTCCGCCCGCACCACGTGACCCACTGCTGCATGGGCACCTCCTGCGCCATTGCCGACTTCGATCACAACGGCAAGCTGACCATCTGGACCCAGACCCAGTATCCGTACAACTACAAGATGGATCTTGCGCCGGCGCTGGGCCTCGACCCGGGCGACATCCGTGTCATCCAGCCCCCGGTCGGTGGCGCATTCGGATCCAAGCTCGACGTCTACCCGTACGAGCCGATTGCGGCGCTGCTGGCCCGGAAGACGGGCCGGCCGGTCAAAGTCATCTATTCTCGTGAAGAGGAGTTCAAGGCCTCCCCCACCCGCCAATCGGCGATCATTCACATGCGTACCGGGTGCACCCGCGACGGCGTGCTCACCTTCCGAACAGCCGATGTCTTGATGGACAACGGCGCCTACACCTCCTGGGGGCCGACCATTCCCGTGGTCATGATGCGCACGGTATCGGGCCACTATCGCGTGTTTTTTAATGATACGGCGACCACCGAGATCTACACATCGCGAGCCAGAGCGTAGTGCTGCAACCCATCGTCGCTGATGATCAAATCGCAGCCGGCCTCGATCAGCAACTGC
>JAFEGC010000060.1 GCA_018240265.1 Pseudomonadota bacterium
CCCTGCATCCGGCCGAGCCGGATACCGGGATCATCTTCCGGCGCACGGATTTGTCGCCCCCGGTGGACATCCCGGCGCGTGCGCAGAACGTCGGCGAGACCATGCTGGGCACGACCCTGCACATCGGAGCCGCGAAGGTCTCCACCGTGGAGCACCTGCTGTCGGCGCTGGCGGGCCTGGGTATCGACAATCTGCTGATCGAGGTCAGCGCCCCGGAAGTGCCCATCATGGACGGCAGCGCCGGCCCGTTCGTGTTTTTGCTGCAATCCGCCGGCATCGAGGAGCAGAAGGAACCCAAGCGTTTCGTCCGCATCCTGGAGAGCGTGGAGGTACGCGACGGCGACAAATGGGCGCGGTTCGACCCGTACGACGGCTTTCGCGTCAATTTCGAAATCGAGTTCAATCACCCCACGTTCAAGAAGCACTCGCAGACCGCGAGCATGGATTTTTCCACCACCTCGTTCCTGCGCGAGGTGAGCCGGGCGCGCACCTTCGGTTTCATGCGCGACCTGGAAAGCATGCGCGCGCACAACCTGGCCCTCGGCGGCAATCTCGACAATGCCATCGTGCTGGATGACGATCGCATCTTGAACGAGGATGGCTTGCGCTACGAGGACGAGTTCGTGAAGCACAAGATCCTCGATGCCATCGGCGATCTGTACCTGCTCGGGCACAGCCTCATCGGCGAATTCAACGGCTTCAAATCCGGTCACGGACTGAACAACCGCCTGTTGCGCAAGCTCATCGCCACGCCTTCCGCCTGGCAGGAAGTCACCTTCGAAAGCCTCAAGGACGCACCGATTTCCTACGTTCCGGCGGCGGTGGCCTAAGGTTCAGCGCGTCGCTGGATGTCGAGAAGACCGGATGACCCTGACCCTAACCCTCTCCACCTTCAAGTCATAATCCGTCCGAAGTTTGACAATAATGTCCGGTGCTACATAACGTAGCCGGGAGGCCCAGGCCGCGCTGTCGGTGCCCAGGGTAAGCACGCCGTCCTGGAGCCCGGCGCTCAGTGCATATTCGACCAGGCGCGGCGGCAGTGCCGCGCGGACTTGCAACAAGAGCTTGCCGCGCTCGTCCAGGCGCTTGCGCAACTCTGAAAGTGTTTTCGAGCTATGTTGAATTAACTCGCTGACACTCTTTGATTTTTGCATCGCCGCTTCCGAATGAGTGGGATCGTGAACCCGGAAGTGTGTGGAAATCCTTGTTTCCAGTCACCTTTTTGTTGCATAGTTCACCCGACTGCTCAAGGGCATACCCATCGTAAGGTGGGGACGCAAAGCCTCCGGTCCGGAAATCTCCCCCAATGGGTTTTCCAGGACAGCGGGGTTGCCAGGATCGAGCGCAATGAAGCGCGTTTCGTCCAGTGCACCGGCGTGGGGTGGACGGCAATCTCGGCCAGGCTTTGGTCTCGTTCGGCATCGCGCGGTGCGAGGCCGGTTGTGCTCTCGAATATGCGATTACGGCGGGAGCCAGTGCATGAATATTATTTTCGTCGGTCGCAGGCCCGGTAGCGTAAGGCAGCTGGATTTGCGCCATCCGGCGGTGATTACGGGCGCGCTGGTGCTGGTGCTGCTCATCGTCGGCAGCGCGTTTTCCGTCGGCATGAGTTTCGGCCATCATCATGGCAACGCCCGTGCGCTGGATCAGCTCGGCAGCTGGTCGGCCGAGATCCTGGCGCAGCGCCAGCAACTGGACCAGACCAAGCGTGCGCTGCAGGAAAAGGTCAACGCCATCGCCATGCGTGTGGGGCAAATGAATGCCAGCGTCATCCGCCTGGACGCCCTGGGCAAGCGCCTGACCCAGATGGCCAATCTCGACAACGGTGAGTTCGACTTCGGTTCGCCCCCGCCGCAGGGCGGCTCGGAGGGTGCGGCGGATGGCCAGCCGGCGCAGATTCCCAGCCTCACTTCCATGATCGATTCCCTGCAGGAGCAGCTGTCCAGCCGTGAGCAGCAGCTCGGGGTGCTGGAAAACCTCATTCTGACCCGGGAGCTGAACAAGCAGGTTTACCCGGAAGGGCGCCCGGTGGGGCAGGGTTGGATTTCCTCCTTTTTTGGCCAGCGACCGGACCCGTTCACCGGCTATACCGCTTTTCACCGCGGAGTCGATTTCGCGGCTTCCGAAGGCGCCCAGGTCAAAGCGGTGGGTGCGGGTCTGGTGACCTGGGCGGGAGACCGCTCCGGCTACGGCGAAATGGTCGAAATCAACCACGGCAACGGCCTGTTCACGCGCTACGGCCACAACGAAAAGCTTCTGGTCAAGGCGGGTGACATGGTCCGCAAGGGTCAGCCGATCGCATTGGTGGGCTCCACGGGGCGTTCGACCGGCACGCATGTGCATTTCGAAGTGTTGAAGAACGGCGCGCAGGTGGATCCGCTGCGCTATGTCGGCGAGGTCCGGTAACAGCTTTCGAGCCCGCGCCGGGCCGCCGCGAGAACCGCGCTTCGCTTCGCCCGTGTAGCATATCCCCGGGTTGCGGCCCACGGCCGGCCGAAACGATTTCCCGACCCCCCGGTCTATCCGTACAATACCCGTTTTTTCCAAGGACCCATCGAGCCCGTGAGGAAGCTGTTAGCGAGCATTTTCGGCAGCCGCAACCAACGCCTGGTTAAGGAGCTCACCCGCAAGGTCGCTGCGGCGAATGCCTTGGAAGAGAGCATCAAGGCCCTGCGCGACGAGCAGTTCCCGGTCAAAACCCAGGAATTGAAGTCGCGTTTCGCTGCCGGCACGCCGCTGGACGATCTGATCCCCGAGGCCTTCGCCCTGGCTCGCGAGGCGGCGCGCCGCACGCTCGGCATGCGTCACTTCGACGTGCAGCTGGTGGGCGGCCTGGCCCTGCACTCGGGCCGCATCGCCGAGATGCGCACCGGCGAAGGCAAGACCCTGGTCGCAACCCTGCCGGCCTACCTCAACGCCCTCACCGGCGAGGGCGTGCACGTGGTCACGGTGAACGAGTACCTGGCGCAGCGCGACTCGGACTGGATGGGGCCGGTGTTCCGCTTTCTGGGCCTCAACGTCGGCGTCATCAAGAACCAGCAGTCGCAGGAGGAAAAGCGCGCGGCCTACGCCTGCGATATCACCTACGGCACCAACAACGAGTTCGGCTTCGACTACCTGCGTGACAACCTCGCCTTCCGGCTCGAGGATCGGGTGCAGCGCAAGCTATCCTTCGCCATCATCGACGAGGTCGACTCCATCCTCATCGACGAGGCGCGCACGCCGCTGATCATCTCGGGACCGGCGGAGGAAAGCACCGAACTGTACGTGCGCATCAACGCCCTCATTCCGCGCCTGACCCGCCAGAAGGAAGAGGACGGGCCCGGCGACTACGCCGTCGATGAAAAGACCAAGCAGGCGCACCTTACCGAGGCCGGCCACGAGAAGGTCGAGGAACTGATGAGCGAGGCTGGGCTCCTGCGCGACGGCGAGAGCCTGTACGACCCGGCCAACATTCGCCTGATGCATCACCTGAACGCGGCGCTGCGGGCCCATTCCCTGTACCGGCGCGATGTGGAATACATCGTGCGGAGCGGCGAGATCATCATCGTCGATGAGTTCACCGGCCGCACCATGCAAGGCCGGCGCTGGTCGGACGGCTTGCACCAGGCGGTGGAGGCCAAGGAAAACGTGCGGGTGCGCGAGGAGAACCAGACGGTTGCCTCGATCACCTTCCAGAACTATTTCCGCCTGTACGCCAAACTCTCCGGCATGACCGGCACGGCGGATACCGAGGCGTTCGAATTTCAGCAGATCTACGGTCTGGAAGTGGTGGTGATCCCGACGCACAAGCCGATGATCCGCAAGGATATGTCGGATCTGGTGTTCCTGTCGGAGAAGGACAAGTTCCAGGCCATCATCGAGGATATACAGGATTGCAGCAAGCGCGGCCAGCCGGCACTGGTCGGCACCACCTCGATCGAGACCTCCGAGCGGCTGGCGAAGCTCCTGGTCGAGAAAAACATCAAGCACGAGGTGCTGAACGCCAAGCAGCACGAGCGCGAGGCGCATATCGTGGCCGAGGCCGGCCGTCCTGGCGCGGTCACCATTGCCACCAACATGGCCGGCCGCGGCACCGACATCGTGCTCGGCGGCAATCCGGAAGCCGAGATTCATAGGCTCGAGAACCCGGTCCCGGAGCAGATCCAGGCTATCCAGGCGGAGTGGCGCAAGCGCCACGAGGCGGTGCTGGCCGCGGGCGGCCTGCACATCATCGGCACCGAGCGGCACGAATCCCGGCGCATCGACAACCAGCTGCGCGGCCGTTCCGGTCGCCAGGGCGATGCCGGCTCCAGCCGGTTCTATCTGTCGCTGGACGACAACTTGATGCGCATTTTCGGCGATCCTGCGCGCATGAAGGCGCTGATGTCGCGCGTCGGCATGAAGGCGGGCGAGGCCATCGAGAGCGGCATGTTGACGCGCCAGATCGAGCGCGCGCAGCGGCGCGTCGAGCAGCACAACTTCGACGCCCGCAAGCAGCTGCTCGAATACGACGACGTTGCCAACGACCAGCGCCGCGTGATTTACCAGCAGCGCACCGACCTGATGGCCGCCGAGGATGTGGCCGAGGCCATGGTCGGCATCCGCGAGGAAGTGGTGGCGCAGCTCGTGGACCAGCACATCCCGGGCGGTGCGCCCGAGGATCAATGGGACGCGGCGGGGTTGGCGCAGGCCATCGAGCGCGATTTCGGCGTTGCCCTGCCGGTGACCGACTGGGTGAAGTCCGAGGAAGCGGGCGACGGCTCGGGGCTGAAGGCCAAGATCCTCGCCGGGCTCTCGCAGCGCTACGAGGAGAAGTGCAACAACGTCGGCGTGCCGGTGATGCGCTACATCGAAAAGGAGATTACCCTGCGCACGCTGGATCAGCACTGGCGCGAGCATCTGGCGGCCATGGATTACCTGCGCCAGGGCATCAGCTTGCGCAGCTACGCACAGAAGGATCCGAAGCAGGAGTACAAGCGCGAGGCGTTCGCGCTGTTCTCCTCCATGCTCGATCGCATCAAATACGACACCATCACCATGGTGTCCAAGATCCAGGTGCGAAGTCAGGCCGAGATCGAGCGCGAGGAGCACGAGCGCCAGCAGCGGCTGGCGCGGGCGCTGCAGGCGCAGCACGCCGAGGCCGTGTCGCTGATCCAGGGCGGCGATGGCGCGGCCGAGCCCGGTGCGCCGGCCCAGGGTTCGGCCTCGCGCCAGGACGCGGCGGTGGCCACGCCGTTCGTGCGCGCGGTTCCGAAGGTGGGCCGCAACGATCCCTGTCCCTGTGGTTCCGGCAAGAAGTACAAGCACTGCCACGGGGCTTTGCAGGCCAACGGTTGAGCTGCGGCTGGGTGCCGGGACTGGTCGCTCGGCTCGCCCGCACAAGACTGCTCTGAATGAGCGTCCTGCAGGTGGTGGCCGGCGTGCTGGCGGAGCCAGCGGGCCGCGTGCTCATCGCGCAGCGGCCCGCCGGCAGACACCTGGCGGGTGGATGGGAATTTCCCGGCGGCAAGCTCCACGCCGGCGAGGCGCGCGCCGCGGGCCTTGCACGCGAACTGCGCGAGGAACTGGGCATCGAAGTCCGGTATGCGCGGCCGCTGATCCGGCTCCGGCATCGTTACCCCGATCGCGAAGTGTTGCTGGACACCTGGCTGGTGCAGTCGTTCACCGGCGAGCCGCGTAGTCTGGATGGTCAGGCGCTGCGCTGGTGCTGGCGTCGCGACCTGCCCGCAGCGCGGTTGCTGCCGGCCGATCGGCCCGTGATCACGGCGCTGCGCTTGCCGTCCGTGATCGGCGCGTGTGGCCCAGATTATCACTGCGTTGAGATCGACGCGCTGCGACAGATGGGGGAGCGAGGGCTTGAGGAGGCGCGCGAGCAGGGTGAGGCACGCGGGCGTGGCGAGCTGGAAGGGTCAGGTGAAGCGGATGCTACGCCCGGATCGCTGCGCGGCGTCGTCTGCGCGGATCGCGCGGTCGCCCAGGCGGCTGTGGCCGCTGGCGCTGATTTCATCGCCTTCGATGTGGTGCTGTCGTTACCGCAGGCGCGTGAGGTCTGCGCCGAACTCAATGTGCCGGTGCTCTTGAATGGCTTGGACCTCGTGACCGCCTGGTCGGTTGGCGCGGTGGGACTTTATCGGCAAGGCGGCTGAGCCGTCGCACCGGCGGCGGCTCACGTCAGCGGTGGTCTCGCGGCCGCGGATCGGGCCCGGTCTCGGCTTCTTGCGGCGACGCGGGCTCGCCCGGAATGGCATTTTCCTCGTTGAACCAGGCGCCCAGGTCGATCATGCGGCAGCGTTCACTGCAGAAGGGCCGAAACGCCGAGCGGGAATTCCATTCCACCTCACGCTTGCAGGTGGGGCATTTGACCGGCCTCATGACGTGCGCAGGGATGGCACGAAGGACGCCTCGGTGACCGACCGCATCAGGTGCAGAGGGTCAGCACGAAGGGGACATCGGCCTCGACATGCTGGGGGTGATGGGCGGCGTCCGTCCAGCGCAGGAAACGGATGGTGCAGCGGTGCTGGTTGCCGCTGATTTCGGGAAACAAATCGCCGTGCGGGTCCAGGGTGATGCGCACCAACTGGCAGGGATTCTCGCGATCGAACTGGATCTGGTGCACGCCACCCGCCGCCATTTCCTTCTTGGGTCGGGCGTTTTCGCGCGTCAGCCACAACAGCTCCGAGATGGCATCGCACAGCGGCCGGATGGTGGTAAGCCAGGCATTGAACTCCGCGGTGCGCGTCTGCGCCGAGCGATGCAGCCAGTAGGAGTAATCGGGCAGGTCGAAATCGCAGGTGCCGCCGGGAATGGCGCTGCGGTGCTTGATGGCGCTCAGGAACTCCGAGTCCCGGAGCGGTGCCATGAAATTGCCGCCCACCGTCGTCAAGTCGCTGCGCAGGCGCGTGATGTTGGACAGGAGCGAGCGCAGCCGCCCCGCGTCCACGCCCGGCTTGGTCTGGAAGTCCTTGAGTAGGGAAGCGTGTCGCTCCAGTTCTTTCAGCACCTCGTTGCGCGCATCACTGCGCGCCGTGATGGCCAGGATTTCCAGCAGACTGGCAACGGCCGCGCGCATGCTCCAGGAATTGGCCGACTCGGCGTGGTAGCCGGCCTGGACGTAGAGAAACTCGAGCCGCAGGAAGGTGCGCATCCGCTCGTTCAGTGGCTGCTCGTAGACGGTGGGCGAGATTTCCGCCAACTCCGCCGGCTCTGCTTCGATATTGAAGCTCATCCGGCTATTGTGATGCAGGCCCGCGCGAGGGTAAACCTTCAAAGCGAAATTTCAGTCCGCATCGTGCCGCCGGTTCGGCTTTTTTGCGCCTTTCTGCGCGAGTTCGAGATAACGCCGGTGCAGGATTTCCACCGAGTGACGCAACTCGGCGACAGATCCGCCGTTGCAGATCACATCGTCGGCGGCCCGCAGCCGCTGTTCGCGGCTCGCCTGTGCGGCCAGAATGGCACGGGCCTGTGATTCGGGCACGCCATCGCGGCTGACCACGCGCGCGATTTGAGTCGCCTCGTCCACGTCGACGACCAGCAGGCGATCCACACGATCGCTGCGCCCGCCCTCCACCAGCAGCGGAATCGCGAGCACCACGTAAGGCCCGGGCGCGGCCGCTACGTCCTCATCCATCGCCGCGCGGATCAACGGATGCAGAATAGCTTCCAGCTCGCGCCGCGCAGCCGGGTCTGCGAAGATCCGCGCGCGCAGTGCCGCGCGATTCAAGCGACCGTCGACATCGAGCACCTCCCGACCGAAACGCCGGACCACCGCCGCAAGCCCCGGCGTGCCGGGCTCGACCACCCGCCGCGACACCTCGTCGGCGTCGATGACGGCGATGCCCAGCTCGGAGAACATGCGCGACACCGTGCTCTTGCCGCTGGCGATGCCGCCGGTGAGGCCGATGCGCAGGCGCCGCGAGGACGGGGTTGGGCTCGTCGACATCGTTCAATGCTGCAGGCCCGACAGACGCAGATAGCCACCGATGAGGGCATCGCCGTACATCATGGCGAGCCAACCGGCGGCCGCCAGGTACGGCCCGAAGGGCATGGGCTGTGCGCGATCGCGGCCTTTGAGCAAGATCAGCGCGATGCCCACCACCGCGCCGGTAGCGGCGGAGAGCAGGATGATCAACGGTAACGCCTTCCAGCCCAGCCACGCGCCCAGCGCCGCGAACAGCTTGAAGTCACCGTATCCCATGCCTTCCTTGCCCGTCACCAAGCGGAACAGGTGAAACACCAGCCACAGGCTCAAGTAGCCGGCGGCCGCGCCGACGATGGCGGTGCTCGGCGCGACCGGCAGGGCTCTATCGGGAGAGCCGCCCCAGATCACGGCGGCGAGAAGCCCAGTCCACATCAGCGGCAGCGTGATGTTGTCGGGCAGCAGTTGGTGATCGATGTCGATCCCGGTGAGCGCGATGAGCGCCCATGTGACGAGCAGTGCGCAGGCCGCATTGACTCCATATCCGAAGTGGAAGGCCACCCAGGCGGACAGCGCGGCTGTTACGAACTCAACGACCGGGTAGCGCGCGGAAATCTTCGCCTTGCAGGCGGCGCAACGGCCCCGCAGCAGCAACCAGCTTACGACCGGAACGTTTTGCCAGGCCCTGATGGGCGCCTTGCAGGCGGGGCAGGTCGAGCCCGGCACCATCAAGTTGAACTTCTCGGTGGATGGTACCGCCGGTTCGCCGGTGGTGATAGCGGCCGCCTGCGTACGCCACTCGCGCTCCAGCATGACCGGCACGCGGTAGATGACAACGTTCAGGAAGGAGCCGATCAGCAGGGACAGGACGAATACGCACCCGGCGAACAGCACCGGACTCCCCGCTAACAGGGCTGCGATGTCGGGCGGCATGATCTCGTTCCTCGCGCGGCCGACGGCCGCTGCGTCTTGATCAGATCGCGGCGCCCAGCTTGAAGATCGGCAGGTACATGGCGATGACCATGCCACCGACCAGCACGCCGAGAATCGCCATGATCAGCGGCTCGAGCAGGCTCGACATGGCATCCACCGCATTGTCGACCTCGGCCTCGTAAAAATCCGCGACCTTGCCCGACATGGTATCCAACGAGCCGGATTCTTCGCCCACCGCGATCATCTGCACCACCATGTTGGGGAACAGGGCGGTGTTTTCCATGGCGCGCTGCAGGCGCTGGCCCGTGGCGACTTCGTCCTTCATGCGCAGCGTGGCTTCTTCGTACACGATGTTGCCGGTGGCGCCGGCGACAGATTCCATCGCTTCGACCAGCGGCACACCAGCGGCGAACATCGTCGCCAGGGTTCGCGCGAAACGCGCGATGGCAGCTTTTACCAGGATCGGACCGATGATCGGGAATTTGAGCATCATGCGGTCCAGGGCGCGCCGCATGTTCTTGGAGCGCTTCTTGAAATACATGAAGGCATAGATCGCGCCGCCGGCCACTGCACCAACGTACAGCCCATTGTGCTGCAGGAACCGCGACATGTTGATGACCATCTGAGTGAATGCCGGCAGATCGGCGCCGAAGCCTTTGAACAGACTCTCGAACTGCGGGATCACGAAAATCAGTAGAATGACGGTCACGATGATAGCGACAAACAGCACCGCTGTCGGGTAGAACAGTGCCTTCTTGATTTTCTTCTTCAGCGCCTCGGTTTTTTCCTTGTAGGTGGCGATCTTGTCCAGCAGCGTTTCCAAGGCGCCCGCTTGCTCGCCCGCTTCGACCAGGTTCACGAACAGATCATCGAAGTGTAGGGGGTGCTTGGCCAGCGACTCGTGCAGCGTGGAGCCGCCTTCTACGCTGGACTTGATGTCCAGAATCAGCTTCTGCATGGCGGGCTTTTCATTGCCGTTGCCGATGATCTCGAAGGCCTGCACCAGCGGAATGCCCGAGGTGAGCATGGTCGCAAGCTGCCGGGAAAAAATAGCGATGTCGCCCGGATTGACCTTGCCGCCGCCCTTGAACGTGTTCCTCTGGGTTTTGACACGGGTAGCGGCCACGCCCTGGCGGCGCAGATCCGCGCGCAGCGTAGTTTCGTTCGCGGCCAGGGATTTGCCGCGCACTTTCTTGCCGCGCCGGTCGGTGCCTTCCCAGACGAACTGAGTGTCCTTCTTGGTGACGGTAGCTGCGGAGACTGCCATGTTCAGAACCTTCTATTTCAATCCACAGTGACGCTGTTGACTTCTTCCAGGCTGGTCAGACCATCCTTGACTTTCTGCAAACCGGAACGCCGCAGATTCCAGACTCCGTCTTTGGCAGCCTGGTCGCTGATGGCGATGGCGTTGCCGCCTTCCATGATGATGCGGCCGATGGTTTCGGTGACCGGCATGACTTGGTAGATGCCGAGGCGACCCTTGTAACCGTCGTTGCACTGGCCGCAGCCTACGGCGCGACAGACGCGAATGCCGGCTTCGACGTCCGCCGGTTCGAACCCTTCCTTCAGCAGCGCTTCGGCCGGCACATCCACCGGCGCCTTGCAATTGGAGCAGAGCTTGCGCGCCAGACGCTGCGCGATGATCAGGCTTACCGAGGTGGCGATGGCATAGGGCTTGACGCCCATGTCCACCAAGCGGGTCAGGGTCTGTGGCGCATCGTTGGTGTGCAGCGTGGATAACACCAAGTGGCCGGTCTGCGCCGCTTTGATGGCGATCTCCGCGGTCTCGAGGTCGCGGATTTCGCCTACCATGATCACGTCGGGGTCCTGGCGAAGGAAGGCGCGCAGCGCCGCGGCGAACGTGAGGCCCACCTTGGGGTTGACGTTGACCTGATTGATGCCCGGCAGGTTGATTTCCGCAGGGTCCTCCGCCGTGGAAATGTTGCAGTCCTCGGTGTTGAGGATGTTGAGGCCAGTGTACAAGGACACGGTCTTGCCCGAGCCGGTGGGGCCGGTGACCAGGATCATGCCCTGCGGTTTGGCCAGGGTCTTCAAGTACAGCTCGCGCTGAAAGGGTTCGTAGCCCAGCGCGTCGATGCCCAGCATGGCACTCGAGGGGTCGAGTATACGAGTGACGACTTTTTCGCCGAACAAGGTGGGACAGGTGCTGACGCGGAAGTCGATGGCGCGGTTCTTGGACAATCGCATCTTGATGCGACCGTCCTGCGGCACCCGGCGCTCGGCGATGTCCAGGCGCGACATGACCTTGAGGCGTGCGATGATCTTGGTGGCGAGTTGCGCCGGCGGCAGCGCCACTTCCTTCAGCACGCCGTCCAGGCGCGTTCGGATGCGAAAGAATTTTTCGTAAGGCTCGAAGTGAATGTCCGATGCGCCTTTCTTGATGGCATCGAGCAGGATCTTGTTGACGAAGCGCACGATGGGCGCGTCTTCCACATCGTCGCGGCCCAGTGACTCGGCGTCGGCTTCATCGTCACCACCGGTAACCTCGAGATTTTCGAGATCGAAATCCTCGTCCGCCAGACTTGGCATGGCCACATCGACTTGCTCGATGGCCTTGCTCACGGCAGCCTGCAGCTTGTCGTCCTCCACCACCACGAACTCGATGCTCATCGAGGTCTGGAAGCGGATTTCGTCCAAGGCGTGCAGATTGGTGGGATCGGACACCGCTAGAAACAGGCGCTTGCCGCGCTTGGTCAGCGGCAGTACGCGGTGTTTCTGCAACAGCTTGTCGCTGACGACCCGTACCGCGTCCATGTCTACCGCGATGGCGTCGAGGTCGAGG
>JAFEGC010000610.1 GCA_018240265.1 Pseudomonadota bacterium
CATGGCGTGCGCCTTGCGCAGCGCATCGCAGTGGCGGTGCCAGGGCGAGAAATCCCGCTTAAAGCCGCTGCGCCGTCCGTACTCCACCAGCGCCAGCAGCGCATCCGGCATGAGTCCGACGTGGCGGAAATCGGCGTGCTTGACCTTGTCGATTTCCGAGGCATCGATGTCGACGTGTGCGATGAACTTCGCCTTGGGCGCGAAGCGCGTCGGCACGCCGGCCACCCGGTCATCGAAACGTGCGCCGACGGCGAACAGGAAATCGCAGTCCTCCACCGCGTAATTGGCGAACGCCGTGCCGTGCATGCCGAGCATGCGCAGGCACAGCGGATGCGTGGTATCCATCGCGCCGATACCCATCAGCGTGGTCACCACCGGCACCTGAAATTCCTGCACGAACTCGCGCAATGCAAAGGCGGCGCTGCCGTTGATGATGCCGCCGCCGGCGTAGATCAGCGGCCGTTCGCTGGCGGCCAGCCGGCCGAAAACTTCCGCGCAGGCCGCGTCGGTAAGCTTGTTGGCGGCCACGCGATGCATGCGCTGGCGGTAGCCGGCCACGGGCAGGCGGCCCGAGCCGTGGAACACGCCCTGCCAGTTCTGCACGTCCTTGGGCACATCCAGCACCACCGGGCCGGGTCGGCCGGTGCGCGCGATCTCGAAGGCGGTGCGCACCGTGGCTTCCAGCTTGGCAGGATCGGTGACCAGGAACACATGCTTGGCCACGGCGCCCATGATGCTGGGCACCGGCGCTTCCTGGAAGGCATCGGTGCCGATGGCGCCGGTGGGTACCTGACCGCAGATGACCACGATGGGAATGGAGTCGGCCATGCAGTCGCGCACCGGCGTGACCATGTTGGTGGCACCGGGCCCGGAGGTGACCAGCGCCACGCCCACCTTGCCGCTGGCCCGGGCAAAGCCCGCCGCCATGAAGCCTGCGCCCTGCTCGTTCGCCGGCACCACCAGCGGCATGGCCGCCTTGTGCTGTTCGTTGTAGAGAAATACCGCGTCGTAAATGGGCAGGATAGCCCCGCCGCTGTAACCGAAGATGGTCTCCACCCCTTCGTCGGCCAGCACCTGTACCAGCATTTGCGCGCCGGTCATGGTCGTGCCTGCCAACGGGTGGACGCGCTGATTCATCATGTCGTAGCGTTCTTTCATCGTCTGACCCCTGCCCGACCGGCGGGGCAAAACGCCCCGCGCCGATGGGAACCTGTGAGCCTAACAGTTTTCGGCTCTGGCGCCCAAGTGCCGCGACCCTTATCCTTGGCCGAATGCGCCACATCATCGCCATCCGTCTGCAAAACGAGGCCGGCGCGCTCACGCGCGTGGCCGGACTGTTCTCCACCCGCGGCTACAACATCGAGTCGCTTTCGGTAGCGCCCACCGACGACCCCAGCGTCTCGCGCATTACCCTGGTCACCACGGGCTCGGACTCGGTCATCGCGCAGATCAACGCCCAGCTGTTGAAGCTGGTGGACGTAGTATCGGTGGAGGACATGACCGGCGGCCAGCACCTGGCCCGTGAGTTGATGCTGATCAAGCTGCATACCACGCACGCGAACGCCGATGCGCTGGCCGATCTGGCGCAACGCGCCGGTGGCAAGGTGCTCTCCGCCAATCCCGGCAGCTTCATTATCGAGCTGGCCAGCACCGAGGCGCAGATCGGCCAGTTCATCGCCGATGTCGGCGCCTTTGGCGATGTGCTGGAAGTGGTACGGAGCGGCGCACTGGGCATCTCGCACGCCAATCCGCGCATACACGCCGTCAAGTAGGCTGCGCGCCGCCAGAGGCTCGCTCGCGGCGCTTCTGGGTTGCGCGGCGGTGGCGCGCTTCGCCCGCAGGTCCGTCGCCGGTTGACGACAATTAACTTCAGTCGCCCGCGGACGCACCGGACGTCAAGTCGCTGATTTTCAAGCTTGAGTCGCGCCAGACTCATTTGACATGTTCCGTCCGATCGGACGAGCGTCGCAAATTTCCGTCGTCCGCCGACACCGACAATTGCCTACCCGCACCCAAGGACTTGTAGTGGCGCTCGCGTTCAAGAGAAGGAGAAGCACGATGCGCCAAATCAGTTTTATCGCCATTATCGCGGGTGGCTGCCTGCTGGCGGGCCACGCCATGGCCACGTCGATTTCGGGCACTCCGGTCATCACGGCCACGGTCGGCAAGGCGTATTCGTTCACACCCACGCTATCGAACCCGAGCACCTGCTCGGATTGCTTTCGCGTGCGCTCGCTACCCACGTGGGCGCGATTTTCGCGTCAGACCGGCACGCTGTCAGGGACGCCGACGGCGGCGGGCATTTACTCGAATATTCGAATCTCTGCGCGCCTACACCGCCAGCGATATGCGCTGCCGGAGTTCAGCATCAGTGTAAGCGCGGCGGCGACCAGCTCGCCGATCAGCATTTCCGGTACGCCATCGCCCGCAGCAACCGTGGGACAGTTCTACAGCTTCACGCCCACCGTCAAGGCAGCCAGCAACGCCACCATCGCCTTCGCGATGGCGAACAAGCCGGTCTGGGGCGCTTTCAACGCCGGCAACGGTACGCTGTCGGGCACACCGGCCGCGGCCGATGCGAAAACGTTCTCCAACATCGTCATCAGCGTATCCGACGGCAAAACCAGCGCCACGCTCGTTCCCTTCAGCATTACCGTCAACCCGGCCGTGACCGGCACCGCCACCCTGTCGTGGTCGGCGCCGACCCAGAATACGGACGGCACGGCCCTGACCAACCTCGCAGGGTATTACATCTACTACGGGAGCGGTGCCACCTCGCTCACCCAAAAGCTGTCCGTCGCCGCCCCCGCCACTTCGGCCGCCATCGAGAACCTGACGGCGGGCACTTGGTATTTTGCCCTGAGCGATTACACCAGCGCGGGTGCGGAGAGCGCGCGCACCTCTACGGTGAGCAAGGCGGTGAACTGACGGCACACCCGAAGGGCACCTTCCTCGAGACTGTCTTGTGGCGACAATGCCCGGTTCGGTTATCATTCCGGCCTTTCATCAGAAACCCGAATCGAGGCGCCATGCGGATGCCATCCAGACCGGTAGCCCGTGGCCCACGCACGCTACGCCGCCCGAAGAAAGCCCGCGAACCGAAGCTTTCCCACACGCGTCGGCCAAGCGGTCTCGAAGCCGAGGCATGGCAGGCACAACTGCGCCGCCAATTCGGCCGTGCGCAGATCTTCAAACTGGAGAATGTCGGCACGGAACCGGTGTTCTCCGAGTTTCAGGTGACCAATCCCCAAAGCGGCGGCAGCTATCGGGTGGCGATCCGCGGTACGCAGCCGGGGGAGAACTTTTGCGCCTGTCCTGATTTCGCCACCAACGATCTGGGTACCTGCAAGCACGTGGAGTTCGTGCTCGGCAAGCTGGAGAAGAAGCGCGGTGGGAAACGGGCACTGGCCGTCGGCTTCAAGCCGCCGTACAGCGAGATTTACCTTCAATACAGCGGCGAGCGCCAGGTGCGGTTCCGGCCCGGAACGGGATGTCCGCCATCACTGGTCAAACGTGGCGCAGACCTGTTCAGCGGGCCGCCGGCCGGTTCGCTCCCGGTGGCGAACTTCCCGAAGCTCGAAACGTTTCTGGCAGACGCCCAGAAGAGCGGGCACGAGCTGCGCTGTTATGAAGATGCTCTCGGTTTTATCGCGCAGGTGCGAGATGCCGAGGAACGACGCCGGATCATCGATGCGGCTTACCCGCAAGGAGCCAAGAGTCCCGAGCTGACATCACTGGTCGAGACGCAGCTCTATCCCTATCAGGCTGAAGGCGCGTTGTTCGCAGCGCGCGCTGGCCGATGCCTGATCGGCGATGAGATGGGACTGGGCAAAACCATCCAGGCTATCGCGGCGATCGAACTCTTCGCCCGTCACTTCGGCGCCGAGCGCGTGCTGATCGTGTGCCCGACCTCGCTCAAGCACCAGTGGCAGAAGGAAATCGCGCGCTTCGCGGGCCACGAGGCGCAGGTGATCGGCGGTCCACGCGCCATGCGTGCCGAGCAGTACGCGGACAAGAAAGCGAGAAAAATCGTCAACTACGACGTGCTGGCCAACGACCTCGATCTCATCCGGAAGTTTTCGCCGGATGTGGTCATCGTCGATGAGGCTCAACGGATCAAGAACTGGAACACCGTCGCCGCGCGGGCTCTGAAACGCATCGAAAGCCCGTACGCCATCGTGCTGACGGGTACGCCGCTGGAAAACCGGCTGGAAGAGCTGGTTTCCATCGTGCAGTTCGTGGATCGGCACCGGTTGGGACCGACCTGGAGGCTGCGGCATGCGCATCAGTCCACCGACGAAGCGGGGCGCGTCATCGGATACAAGGATCTCGACAGGCTCGGCAAGACGCTGGAACCCGTTTTGTTGCGGCGGCGCAAGTCGGAGGTTCTGACACAGCTGCCGCCGCGCGTGGACAACACGATATTCGTGCCGATGACAGACGAACAGCGCATCCATCATGACGAGAACGGAGACACCGTCGCACGCATCGTCAAGCGCTGGCGCCGCACGGGTTATCTGTCCGATGCAGATCAGCGCCGGCTGACCTGCTGCTTGCAGAACATGCGAATGTCATGCAACAGCAGCTATCTGCTCGACAAGAAGACCGACGATGGCGCGAAGCCAGATGAGCTGATGACCATACTGGAGGAGTTGTTCGAACGTCCGGACGCCAAAGCGGTCGTGTTCAGCCAGTGGGTGGCAACACACGAGCTGATCGCCCGCCGATTGAAAAAGAAGCGCTGGGACTACGCGCTTTTCCATGGAGGCGTGCCGGGCAACCAGCGCGGTGCGCTGGTGGAACGGTTCCACAAGGATCCCAATTGCCGAGTGTTTCTCTCCACCGACGCCGGCGGCGTGGGACTGAACTTGCAGCACGCCGCTTCGACCATCGTCAATATGGACATGCCGTGGAATCCGGCTGTGTTGGAGCAGCGCATCGGCCGGGTCCACCGCCTCGGGCAGTCGCGCAGCGTGCAAGTGATCAACTTCGTCGCTGAGGACAGCATCGAGGAACGAATGTTGTCGCTTCTGGCGTTCAAGAAATCCTTGTTCGCCGGCGTGCTCGACGGCGGTGGAAGCGAAGTGTTCCTCGGCGGCTCACGCCTGGCAAAATTCATGGAAGGCGTCGATGCCGTCACCGGCGAGGTCGCCGAAACCGCGCCGGAATCGGCGGCGACACCGGTGTCGAAAGCAGCAGGTCGGAAAAAGCCCGCGGCGGAACCATCCCCGATAACGCCCGAACCCACTGTAACACCTGCCAATCCGTGGTCGCCCTTGCTGCACGCCGGATTGAAATTGATGGAGGCGTTGGCCGCCCCGCCACCTGGCCATGGCGGCCACAGCGTGCATGACTACAAGAATGGCAATGGCAAGACACCGGCGGCCGCCCACAGCTCCTGGGTGGAGACGGACGCGAATACCGGCCGTTCATATTTGAAGCTACCCGTGCCTGAACCGCAGGTGATACAGCAGTTGAGTGATGCACTTTCGCGCCTGGTAGCCGGCCTCGGCCGGTAGTCTCATAAACGGCAAGCGCGAAAGCGGATCTGGCTCATCGAACGCGTGCGCCCTGGCGCTTCAGCTCCTGCTGCACGGTGCCGACGTCGAGCCGTGCGAAATCCTCGCCCCGACGCAACGAGATCGCCGCCGCTGCGCCGGCGCCCTGCCCGACAACAGCACAACACATCATGTTGCGGACCGCCGCGTGGGAGATCTTGTCGCCGCCGATACAGCGCCCGGCGACGATCAGATGGCCGATGCCCTTCGGCACCAGCGAGCGGTAGGGCACGTGAAAGTAGCGGCCGGTGGTGGGCAGGATCAGCAACCCGTAGCCGTCGATGAATTCCGGGAAAATGCCGATGGCGTCCTCGAACCGCGCCTGTTCGCGCACGTCGGCGGCGGTGAGGTTGTACAGCGCGTCGATCTTGCGCGTGTCGCGAATGCCGAGCGTCATGCCGAAGTTGCGCAGCTTAGCGCCTTCGCAGCCGGCCATGAACCGGCGCAGCGCCTCGATGGCATGGATCGCCTGGGCTCGGCCCTCGATTTCGCCGCGCGTCAGATCCCCGGCATCGGTGCCGTCGATCCCGGGCAGGGACACGAGATTGAGATAAGTGAGATCTCCCTGGTCGCTGACCGTGCCCCAGGTGCCGGCGATGGTGCTCAAGTTGGGCGGGATCACGCCCGCGGCCACCGCCCGCTTGAACGGCTTGCGTAGGAAGGGCGAGAACAGCGCATCCTCCTTGCCGGTGGTGGTGATGTCCCATTCGCCGTTGCCGCGCCAGTCCTGGTAGGTCTGCGGATCGGCCTTCACCTGTTCGAGGAAGCGCCGCTTGTCCACGCCGCTCATGGAGAACATCACCGAAGCGGCCATCATCTGTTCCCGTGGCGCCTTGTGCACGGGCGCGCCGGCGCGCGCCGCGATGTCCGCATCGCCCGTAGCATCGATGATGCGCGCGGCGAGAATCGCCTCGCGCCCCGACTTGCTCTCGGTGATGACGCCGCGCACGACTCCGTGCTCGACGATGGGCGCCACGCACAGGCGGTGCAGGAGCGGTGTGACGCCGGCCTCGGCCACCAGCACATCAGCCACATACTTGAACATCTCCGCATCCAGCGCATGACTCAGCGATTGCGGTTCCGGCAGCGCCGCGCCCATGGCCTTGGCGCGCTGCTCGAATTCGATGCCAATGCCCTCGCAGTCGACGGTTTTCTCGTGCCGGTACCAGGCGAAACCTTCCACGCCCACCTGGGTGATGTTGCCGCCGAAGCAGCCATGGCGTTCCAGCAGCGCCGTGCGTGCGCCGGTGCGCGCGGAGGCCAGCGCCGCCGCGAGACCCCCTGGCCCGCTTCCCACAACCAACACATCGGTCTCCAGCACCACGTCCACATCGCGAGCGGGCTCCGGGACCTTCTTCACGGCGTGCGCTGCCTCAGCGATTTACATCGACGACCACACGACCGCGCACGCGTCCCTGCAAAATATCCGCGGCCAGCCGCGGCACTTCCGCCAGACCCGCCTCCACGATCATGGCATCGAGCGCCGCCGCGGGCAGATCGCGCGCGATGCGCTGCCACGCCGCCAGCCGTTTCTCGCGCGGACACATCACCGAGTCGATGCCCAGCAGATTCACGCCGCGCAACAGGAAAGGGATCACGGTCGTTTGCAGTTTATTGCCGCCGGCGAGGCCGACTGCCGCCACCGATGCTCCATAACGCATCTGCGCCAGCACACGTGCGAGCGTGTTGCCACCCACCGAGTCCACGCAGCCCGCCCAGCGCTCGCTTTCCAGTGGCCGCGCCGCGGCATCCGCGAACGGCGAACGGTCGATGAGGTCGCGCGCGCCCAGTCGGCGCAGGTAATCGTGGGTCTCGGCGCGGCCGGTGGAGGCGATGACGGCATGGCCAAGTTTGGCGAGAATGGCGGTGGCCACCGAGCCCACGCCGCCCGCGGCGCCCGTTACCAGCACCTCGCCTCCCGTGGCGATACCATGCGCCTCCAACGCCATGACCGCGAGCATGGCGGTAAAGCCGGCCGTGCCCACCACCATGGCACGGCGTGCATCCAGGCCGGAAGGCAGCGGCACCAGCCAATCCCCACTGACCCGCGCAAGTTGCGCAAGTCCGCCCCACTGCACCTCGCCCACGCGCCAGCCGGTGAGCACCACGGCATCGCCCGGTTTCCACGCCGGATGCCGGCTGTCGCGCACCGTACCGGCGAAGTCGATGCCCGGCACGTGCGGGTACTTCTTGACTAGGCCCCCGGCGCCATTCACCACCAGACCATCCTTGTAATTGAGGGAAGAATATTCCACGGCCACGGTGACATCGCCGGCGGGCAGCGCCGACTCGTCCAGTTCGTGCACCTTAGCGCCAACTGCGGCGCCTGCATGGTCCAGCACCAGAGCCTTGAACATGGATCTCCTCGAGGAGTTTGGTTTCAATATGACCGGGACAAAGGGTAGAGTACTTACGGTCACAACCACAAGCAGCGCGGGGATGTTCATCGACTCAGCGAGTGCGAGATACCGGACATGACCGACCGTCGCCAGGTCAATCGCCTGATCGCCATGGTCACGCTCGCGACGTTCATCAATTACTTCGATCGTGGCAACCTGTCCACGGCCGCGCCGCTGGTACAGTCGGAACTGGGATTATCGGCAGGCCAGCTTGGGCTGCTGTTCACCGCCTTCTACTGGGGCTACCTGCCTTGCATGCCTGCCACCGGCGCGTTGGCCGAACGCTTCGGCGCGCGCCGGGTGCTCGGCGCCGGTGTGGCGCTGTGGTCGCTGGCGACGCTGGCCACCGGTTTTGCCAGCGGCTTCGCCTCGCTCCTGCTGCTGCGCATCCTGCTCGGACTGGGCGAGAGCGTGACCTTTCCCAGCGCCTCGAAGCTGATCGCTGCCGCAGTGCCCATCGAGCGGCTCGGCGTGGCCAACGGCGTGCTGGCCTTCGGCTATCTGCTCGGACCTGCGGTGGGCACCTTCGTGGGCGGACATACCATGGCCAACTTCGGCTGGCGGCCTGCCTTCATCGCCTTCGGCCTGCTCTCGCTGCTGTGGCTGTGGCCGTGGCGAAGCACGCCCATCACCGGCAGCCAGGTGCCGGCCCAGGCGATGGCGGCGCCGAGTTTCGCGCAGGTGCTGCGGCAGCGCGCGCTGTGGGGCTGCTGCCTCGGACATTTTTCCGCCAATTACTGTTACTACTTCATCATGGCCTGGCTACCGTTCTTCATGGTGAAGTCGCGCGGCTATTCGATGAGCGCCATGTCCGACATCGTCTCCTGGGCCTACCTGCTCAATGCGGCGGGCGCACTTGCCATGGGCTGGGCCTCGGACCGCTGGATCCGCCGCGGCGGCAGCACCACGGTCATCTACAAGTCCACCATGGCGGTGGCGCACCTCGGCGGCATCGCCTGCATGCTGGGCGTGGTGCTGCTGCCGCAGACCGGGTCCATTGCCGCGTTGTTCGTGTTCGAGCTGATCAGCGGTGCCTCCTATCCCGGCATCTATGCCATCCCGCAAATCATCGCCGGTCCCGAAGCCACCGGCCGCTGGGTGGGAGTTCAGAACACCATCGGTAACACCGCGGGCCTGGTCGCGCCGTGGATCACCGGACTGCTGGTGGACCGGACCGGTCACTTCGAACTGGCGTTCACGCTGTCCGCCGCGGTGAGCCTGCTGGGCTTCGTCGGCTGGGTGATGGTGCTGCCAGCGATCAGACCGCTCAAATGGTCATCCGTCGCTTGAGCGGTTGTGACTGGCCATCGCCCACCGTTCGCGGAACAGCCGCGTGTACTCGCGGGAGGACGAGTCCTCCATCACCCACGTCACCAGCGCGCCCAGTGCATGCTGTTCGCTGTCCCGGTTCCGGCCCAGCAGGTCCGCGAACCGGGTAGCGTAAGTTGTGCGTACCCGTGCTCCACGAGCACGGTCGCTGCTGCGGACACGATGCTGTCAGGCGTCTCCTTGCCCTACCTGATATTCACCCGAACGATTGCTCCGCTTCCCCGCTCTTTGCGCTGAAGTTCAAGCACCCACCCGGCATCCTTGCCCACAGCGTGCCGGTGAAGCACATGACACACACCGCCTTCGACGCGCCGGACACCTTTTCGATCAAGCAGGTGGCCGACGGCAGCATCGTCGGCATCGACTCACCGCATCCTCGGTAAGATCAGCGCCGCGCTCGAATCTCATATCCGTTTGGCCTTGCGGGCACGCACCCGTGGCGCCGGAATCGCTGCACGCTGCCGTTCGAGCAATTCATCCATGCTGTGCGCGACAGGCGCGGGAAAAAGCTCCAGCAGGCGTTCTTCGCACCGCAAAGCGATGGCGGCATTGGCCAGATTTTCGATCGTCGCCTGTCCATGCGCTTCCATCTGCCGCCATGTGCGTACCCCCATCCCGGCCCGCCGGGCGGCTTCTTCCTGAGACCAGTTCTGCCCCAACCGCTGGGCGCGAATCGTGAGGCCCAATTCGTCCAAGAGTTCGAGTGTTGACTTGATCATTTAGGCCATATATGGCCTTCATGCGTGGCTTTGTTTTATTGCCCCGTCGGAGCGATCCGGCGGCACGGGGCCCGTCTGATCAGACTGGGAGGACGATGACCTTCAATCCCACCGCCACGGCCAGCTGCCGTTGCCGCAAATCGAAGGTGAGAAATTTCTTGAACTCCAGCTCCAGCGCGCTGGCGATGTGCAACACGTCGAGGGAACGGCAGCCGATGGAGGCGGTATGTTCACGGCTGAGATCGGTCGCTCTATTCAAGGTGGCGCGCCAGAGCAAATCGGCCTGGATGTATCGCCCCTGTTCGAAGTCATCGTCCAATGCAGCCAAGGCTGCATCGAACGTCGCTTGCGGGATTATTCCGCGATACTTTGCCAAAGCAATCCCATTGTTGAGTTCAGCCCGTCCGTGATGCGTCACCGTCAGCGGGTCCGGACTTTTTGCCCGCCACGCTGTCATGGCGCGCGATTCGGGTTCTTTCAGGTAGAGCTTCAGCAGCGCACTGGGGTCTACATAAGGCGGCGCTTTAGCGGTCGCCACGATTCTCTTCGTGCAGCATCCGTGCTTGCTCCGCAGTCATGGCCTTGGGCTGATAGGCCGTTAACCGGGCCCAGTAATCCACAGGAGGCGGCTTACGGGCGCCCGGCGCCGTATACAGCATCAGACGATATCGTGGCTTGCCTTTTTCCGTCAGCAACACTTCGCCCTCGGTCTCGACCAATTTTCGGACCTTGGGGAAGTGGTTGCGCAGGTCACGGATGGTAGTAGTCGGCGGCATATGTGAGACAAGAACGTATCACAAGAAGATCGGTCATGCAAGCCAAGCTTATGCGATCCGCGTGCGCGATCCGCGGCGAGTGAATCTCGAACGATTTCCTTGGCATGCCTTGCTTGGCGCGGCCGACGCTCCATCAACCCCGCAGGAATCCCGCCATCGCGTCCACCACCTCATAAGGCCGCTCACTCATGAGCATATGCCCCGCTCTGGGGATCGCGACCAGCGAGGAACCTGCGATCGCAGCCCCCAGCGCCTTCGCACTCTTGAGCGGCGTCATCTGGTCACGCTCGCCGCAGATCAGCAGCGTCGGCGCGCTCACCTTCGCGGCATCCGCAAGTCCATCGCGATAGGCATTGCACGCGGCCAGATCGTTGTGCAGCACGCCCGGCGCGGCGCGCTCCAGGATGCGCTCGCCGGCGCCGGTCATCCACACGCCCGGCGCGCGGCTGCCGCCCAGGCCCGCGTCGAACCCATGACCCCACAGGTTCACCATGTCGATGGCGGCGTGATCGTTCGCCTTCGCCGCCGCCAATAAATCCGGATGCACCGGCATGGCGGCGGCGGTGCCGATGAGCACCAGCCGGCTCACCGCGGTCGGCGCGAGCGCCGCGGCGTGCAACGCCACCAGTGAACCCATGGAATGCCCGATGAGCACGGCCGGCGCGCCGGCGCTTAAGTTGGCGATTAGCTCGAGCAGCGCCTGAGCCATGGCATCGACGGATCCCAGCGGCACGCCGGGCGAGCGTCCGTGCCCCGGCAGATCGACCGCCACCACGTTCCAGCCGTGGAAGGCGAGCCAGCGGCTTTGCAGCGCCCACGCGGTGTGATCCATGCCGGCACCGTGCACCAGCACGGCGAGCGGGCGCCCAGCCGCATGCGGCCGCCCGCCGGTGGCGAAGTAACAGTCACGAATATCGGCAGCAGCCGCCATATGCATCAGGCCTTGGCCGCGGCGCGCAGCGCCTGCCCCAGGTCAGCGATGATGTCGTCCGCGGACTCGATGCCCACCGACAGGCGCACCATGTCTTCGCTGATGCCGGCGGTCTCCAATTGCTCCTTGCTCATCTGCTGGTGGGTGGTGGTGGCCGGGTGGATCACCAGGGTTTTCGCATCGCCGACATTGGCGAGGTGACTGGCGAGACGGAGCGATTCGATGAACTTCGCCCCCGCGGCGCGGCCACCCTTCACGCCGAAACTGATCATCGAGCCCGCGCCCTTGGGCAGCAGGCGCTTGGCAAGCTCGTGATCGGCATGCGTGGGCAGGCCGGGATGCAGCACCCAGGCCACGGCCGGGTGCGATTGCAGGAAGCCGAGCACCGCCGCGGTGTTCTCCATGTGCCGCTGCATGCGCAGCCCCAAGGTCTCCACACCCTGCAGCAGGTAGAAGGCATTCACCGGCGACAGGCACACACCGAACTGGCGCAATCCTTCCGTGCGTGCGCGCATGATGAAGGCCGCAGGACCGAATTGTTCGGTGAACACGATGCCCTGGTAACCGGCAACGGGCTGGCTGAGCGTCGGGTACTTGCCGGAAGCCTCCCAGTCGAAGCGCCCGCCGTCAATGACCACCCCGCCGATGGCGATGCCGTGGCCGCCGATCCACTTGGTCACCGAGTGCATGACCAGGTCCGCGCCCAGGTCCAGCGGGCGGCACAGATACGGCGTGGCGAAGGTGTTGTCGATGAGCAGCGGCACGCCGGCGGCATGCGCGATGTCGGCTAGCGCCGGGACGTCCAGCACTTCCAGCCCCGGGTTGCCGATGATCTCACCGATGATCAGGCGCGTGTTCGGCAACACCGCGGCGCGGAACCCCGTCAGATCACGCGGTTTGACGAAGGTGGTGTGGATGCCGAAGCGCGGCAGGGTGTGCGACAGCAGATTCATGGTGCCGCCGTACAACGAGGCCGAGGCGACGATGTGATCGCCCGCGCCCAGGAGCGTGGCGATAGCGATGTGCATGGCCGCCATGCCGCTGGCGGTGCACACCGCGCCCACTCCGCCCTCCAGCGCCGCCAGGCGCTCCTCGAGCACGGCCACGGTCGGGTTGGAGATGCGGCTGTAGATGTAACCTGGCCGCTCCAGGTTGAACAGCGAGGCGGCGCGATCGGTATCCTCGAATACGTACGAGGTGGTTTGGTAGATGGGTACGGCGCGCGCGCCATGCACGGGATCGGGGTGGTGGCCGGCATGCAGGCTCAACGTGTCGAAGCCGGGAGGTTTGGGAGCAGCCATCGCCTGTCACCGCAATAAATCGCGCTAGTATACGATGCGGCCGGCGTCGTAGTCCTCGCCGTATTGCCGGTAGGCATCCAGCAGGGCGCGCGTGGCGCCGCGCGCCAGCACGTCGACCTGGGAAGACCAGCCGCGCACGCTCACGAAGCGCTGCAACGCCTCGCGCAGTGCGGTCAGATCCGCCGGCAGATCGACATCCGGCACCCGACCGTGCACCTCGACCGCAACGCCTCGCGCAGCGTAGGCGGCGCGATGGCGTTGGAAACTGTCGGCGCCGTAGGCGAATGCGATGCCCGCCGCGCGCGGCACGCACAGCAAGGTAGTGCCCTCATCGCGCTCGCAGGGCGCGATGTGCACGGCATCCGAGCCGGCCGCGGCCGACAGGAACTCATCGAGCTCCGCCGCGCCCAGGAGCGGCGCGTCGGCGTGCACGATGCACACCGCCTCCGCACCGGCCTCGAAGGCGCGAGCGGCGGCCAGTTCCAGCGCCGAGTTCAATGCCGC
The DNA here is from genome assembly GCA_018240265.1 of Pseudomonadota bacterium. Lineage (GTDB taxonomy): Bacteria > Pseudomonadota > Gammaproteobacteria > Steroidobacterales > Steroidobacteraceae > TMP-86. The sequence goes on from JAFEGC010000610.1 coordinate 13,518, forward strand.
ATCGCTGACCAGCACCGACAGCTTGGATCCGCCGGAACTCCCGCCCGGCGCATCACCAACCAGCAGGATGGACTCGATGCCCCTCGCGCCTTCCAGCACCGCCAGCACGTCGGCCAGCATGGCCTGGGCCAGGCGGCGACGCGCGTCGTGGGTGAGGAGCGGCGCGAGGCGCGACTTGCCCGCCGGGTTTTCACGATAGGGGACGATGGCGGTGATGCGGGTCATGCGCTCAGCCGGCATGGATTCGGTCGGCACCGCTCCGTCCATCCACGCCGCGATGCGTGGCCAGAACCAGGGCGGCCTGCTCATACACTGCTCGCATCATATCCAAACTCTGCTGGGCGGCGGCGATGCGCTCGTCCCAGCGTTCCAGCGAGGGTACCCGCGACATGAGCACCTTGGCACGCAGCGCGGCATAGCCCTCCGACACGCGGCGGCCGCGGCGGGTGACTCGGTAGGCAACACTCTTGCGCCGACCGCCGGGCGCGCGCTCGATCAAGCCGGCTTCCAGGAGCTTACGCATGGAGTATTGCACATTGGCGATATCGTCGCGGGCCAGGAGCCGGGCGATCTCGCTCTGGGTCTTGGGACGGTCCTTCAGCCGCACCACATGCAGAATGGCGTTGCAGGCGCTGCCAAGCCGTTGATCGGCAACGCTTCCGAAACACTCCACCTGCCAGCGCTCGAAGGCCGCGGCAATGCGCAGCAGCGCGAACTCGAACTCGGTGACCAAGCCCTCCTGGGCGTCGCGCGCCAGGTGCCAATAAGCCTTGATCTCGTCGCGGCGCAGCGGCTGGGTC
>JAFEGC010000611.1 GCA_018240265.1 Pseudomonadota bacterium
ACAAACCGATCATATTCATCATGTCGAGGTACACCTTCGAGGTACACCTTACGCAGGCGGTGCGCTGCGCAGAAACACGAAGCCGTCGCGTTCGCAGGCGTCGATCGGCTCGGCGGGAGCATCCAGCCAACGTGCCGAGAATCCTTGCGTCCCACGCCGAATGCCGACGCGGCGTGCATCGATCCGCGCCTCCACCTCGCCACCTGCCGAGAACTGCGCCACGTGTGCCGCCAGCCACCAGGCGCCGGCGGATAGCGGCGCCGCGTCACGATTTTCAGGCCGCCCCGGCGGATCGCCGGCAACGCCAGGGCCTGTGGCGCAGACCGTACCGTAACCTGCGCTGGCGCCGTTACTCGGATCGAAATACCCCGGGAACACCGACCGCAAATAAGACATGGCGCGACGCTTGACCGCCGGCCGGTCGATGCGCTGTTCTTCCTGGAAGGCGATGTCCTGCCACAGCACTTCCAATACGCCGATCAACCCCAGCGCCACGCCCTCGCGATCCAAATGCCGGGCGCCGCTCAGTTGGATCATGCGCCCCATCAGATCCTGGGTCAGCGCGGTGAAATTGGCATCCTTCTGGCCGCACAGCTCGAAGTACTCGGCGCGCGAGCTGGCCTCGCCCCAGAACGAGTACCACACCGACACCTTGCGCGGGCTGGCGATCTGCGGGTCCAGGTACAGCTCCACCAGCGAGCTGAGCGCGGCCACGGGATCGGCCTTCATGCGCGCCACGGGGATGAGCAGCTGCTGCTCGAACTCCTCGGCCAGGAACTTGAGCGAGGCCAGCAGCATCGCCGCCTTGGACTCAAAATAAAAACGCACCAGGCCCGGCGACATGCGCGCGATCGCGGTGACCCGCTCCACGGTGGTGCTGGAGGGGCCGTGCACGTGCAGCGCCGAAATGCAGGCCTCGATCAGCCGCTGGCGCTGGCGGTCGCGCAAGGGGCCGGGCTTGGCCGGTACCGCCGGGGATAGCGCGGATCGCGGCCGTGCGGCGCGCCGAGACTTGCGGCGGGATTTGGCGCTCATTGCCAAGATACACCTGCCTTGGCGACAATGCGGCCGGTGAACTCAAGGCATGGCATGGCTTCGATCGACGCCTCCGGTTGGATGCAGCGAAATGGACGCTGGCTGATCATCTTCCCGCCCTTCATGTTCCTGCTGGTGTTCTTCCTGATCCCGTTCGGGTTCGCGCTGATGATCAGCTTCGCCCAGACGGCCATCCACGTTCCTCCTTACACCAGCATCCTTTCCGTGACATCGGGGCCGCAGCTCAATGTGCAGCTCCATCTCGGCAATTACAAGTACCTGTTCACCGACGAAGTGTACGTCATTGCCTACCTGTATTCGCTGCGCACCGCATTTTTCTCGACCCTGATTTGCCTGGCGCTGGGGTTTCCCATGGCCTATGCCATCTCGCGCACCAGCAAGAGCACGCAGAACCTGTTGCTGCTGATCATCATCCTGCCCTTCTGGACCTCGTTCCTGCTGCGGGTGTATGCGCTGGAGGGCGTGATCCGCGAAAACGGCCTGATCAACTCGGTGCTGCTGTGGCTGGGCCTGATCCATCAGCCGCTGCAGATCATGCGCACCAGTCTGGCGGTGTACCTGGGCATCATCTACTCCTATCTGCCCTTCATGGTGCTGCCGTTGTTCGCCACCCTGGAAAAACTCGACCATTCACTGCTGGAAGCCGCCTCGGATCTGGGCAGCCGGCCCTGGCGCGCCTTCGTGGATGTGACGCTGCCGCTGTCCATGCCCGGCATCATCGCCGGCTCCATGCTGGTGTTCATCCCCGCTGTGGGCGAGTTCGTCATTCCCACGCTCCTGGGCGGACCGGACAACCTGATGATCGGCCGTGTGCTGTGGGATGAGTTCTTCGGCAACCGCGACTGGCCCGTGGCCTCGGCGGTGGCCATCGTGTTCCTGGTGCTGCTGGTGGGACCGATCGCGCTGTACCAACATTACAGGACCAAGGAGTTGGAGACGTGATGCCGGCATGCCACGGCGCTGGGACTTGTCCAGGCGCGAGCGAACGGGCACGCACATGAGAAGCGGCCCCTCGCTCTTCCTGATCACCATGCTGTGCCTGGGCATCGCCATTTTGTATCTGCCGATGCTGGTGCTGATCGCCTATTCCTTCAACGCCTCCGCGCTGGTCAGCGTCTGGGGCGGCTTCACCACTTCCTGGTATACGCAGCTCCTGCACAACGACCAGATACTGGATGCGGCCTGGCTGTCGCTCAAGGTGGGCGTGACCGCCTCCACCCTGGCGGTGATCCTGGGCACGCTGGCGGCCGTAGCACTGGTGCGCTTCAGGGTGTTCCGCGGGCGCTTCCTGCTCACCGGCATGGTGAACGCGCCGCTGGTCATGCCCGAGATCATCACCGGCATCACCCAGCTCCTGCTGTTCGTGACCATGCTGAAATTCTTCGGCTGGCCGCATCGCGGCTTCACCACCATCGTGCTATCACACGTAGCCTTCTGCACTGCCTACGCCACCATTACCGTGCAATCGCGCCTGGCCAGCGCCGACCGCTCGCTGGAGGAAGCCGCCATGGACTTGGGGTCTGGGCCGGTGCGCGCCTTCATCGACACGACGCTCCCCATCATTTTCCCGGCGCTGGCCTCGAGCTGGCTGCTGTCCTTCACGCTGTCGCTGGATGACCTGGTGATTTCCAGCTTCGTCGCAGGTCCGGGCGCCAGCACCCTGCCCATGGTGATTTTCTCCAAGGCCAAGCTGGGCTTGAGCCCCGATGTGAACGCCTTGGCCAGCATCATCATCGTACTGGTGGGAATCTGCGTGCTGATCGCGGGAGTGCTGATGCGGCGTGCGGAACGGCAGCGCTTGGCAGACCTGCAGCTCGCTGGCGAGTGAAAGCAGCCGGCTCCGCCGCAGCGGACATTGGATACCGGAGTCGCCTCTTGACGCAAATCGCCGTTCCGTAATAACATTGTTATTACTATGAGGCCACTACCCGTATCCGTTCGCCGCATCGGAAACTCACTCGGCGTCGTAATCCCAAAGCCCGTTTTGGCTCAGGTCGGGCTGTCAGAGCAGGCCGAGCTGACGGTGGAGCGCGGGGCAATCGTGCTGCGTAAGCCCCGCAAGGCCGCCCGCTCGGGGTGGGCCAAGGCCGCCCAATCAGTCGCCACGCAGGATGAAGACGAGCTCTTGATGGGAGAGTTTGCCAATGCCGCGGATGTGGAGCTTGAGTGGTGAAGCGCGGCGAGATATGGCTCGTTGCTCTCGATCCGACGATTGGAAGTGAAATCAAGAAGTCACGTCCCTGCGTGATCGTCTCGCCTCCTGAACTCAACCAGCATCTGCGCACAGTTATCGTGGCTCCGATGACCAGCAAGGGATTTCCAGCTCCTTTCCGGGTGCCAGTATCCCACGGTGGTACCAAGGGTTTGATCGTACTCGATCAAATCAGGACCGTAGACAAGGAGCGCTTGGTCAAGCGCCTCGGCCTGATCACTGCGAAGACCCTATCCGCCGTACTTGCCACCCTGCAAGAGGTATTCGCGGAGTAACCGCCTCCAAGTCAGCTGACACGCCAACGACCCCGAGGCGCGGCAATCCATGCTGTCGCACGTGGCCTTCTGCACCGCCTACGCCACCATCACCTGCAATCGCCGGCGATCACGCTCCCTGCGCCGACGGCCGGGGCGCCGGCGAGGATGACTGGGTGTAGGACTGGTCGTGCGCCGGCCGCGTGAACACGCGCCGCACCGCGGGCTCGAATGCGGCCAGCGGCAAGGTGGGAAAGTCCGGGTCGAACGAGGCCTGGTCCCAGCGCTCGCAGAAATCGACGCATCGCTGGAACCAGGGATGATCGCGGAAGCGCTCGCGCCCGTTGCGGTTGGCGCCATAGTGATGCGCGTAATAGTAGGACTGGAACAGCCCGTGCTGCTCGATCACCCAGGTGACCTCGGCGCGTACATAGGGCCGCAGGATGTCGGCGGCCACCGCGGCATGATTGAACGGCGCCAGGATGTCGCCCACGTCGTGCACCAGCGCCGCCACCACCATGTCATCGTCCGCGCCGTCATTCAGCGCGCGCGTGGCGGTCTGCAGCGAGTGCTTAAAGCGCGTCACCGGGTAGCCGTCCAGCGAATGATCCAGCGCGCGCACGGACTCGAGGATGGTGTCGGGCAGTCGCGCCAGGAACGATGCCTCGTACTCGCGCAGCAGCTGGTAGTCCTCGCGCGTGCCGTCGCGCATTTGCCGAAAACTCACGATTCGTTTTGTCATGCTCTCCCCTTTCATGCCTCTGCCGTCATCGCAACCCGGCCGGACAGAGCGTGTCACGGCGCGCACCGCCCGCAGGCGGCGACGCCCGCGCTCAGCGCGCCGTCTTCACCCGGGTCCACACCCGGGTGCGGATGCGCTCCAGCGCCGAGCTCACCTCGCGCGTGCGATACAGGCGCGCCTCGATTTCCGGCGTCGGATACAGGCTGGGGTCGTTGAGAATGGCCGGTTTCACCAGCGCGTTCGAGGCCAGGTTGTCGTTGCCGTAGTAGATTTCGTTGGTGATGTCGGCCATCACCTCGGGCCGCAGCATGTAGGCCAGGAACTGGTAAGCCGCCTCCCGATGCGGCGCGCCTACCGGGATCAGCAGGCCGGAGAAGGTCTGATTGGCGCCCTCCTTCGGCACGGTGAAGGCCAGATTCAGCGGGATGCCGGCGGCGCGCGCGCGCGCCAGGGACTGGGCGTAGTCGCTGGACCAGGACACGGCGATGCACAGCTCGCGGTTCGCCAGCGCGTTCATGAATTCCACCGAATCGAACGAGCGCACATAGGGCCGCACCTTCAGCAGAAGATTCTGCGCGGCGAGGTAATCCTCCTGGCGCGTGCTGTTGGGGTCCAGGTGCAGGTACACAAGCGCCAGCTGCAACATGTCCTCGGCCGAGTCGAGAAAACTCACGCCGCAATCGGCGAAGCGCGAGACGATCTCCGGCTTGAAAATCAGGTCCAGGCTCTGTACCGGCGCGTCCGGCATGCGCGCCTTGATCATGTCCACGTTGTAGGCGAAGCCGTTCATGGAATGCAGGTAGGGCATGGCGTAGCGGTTGCCGGGATCGTACTGTTCCAGGATCTGCAACACGCGCGGGTTCAGGTTATGCCAACCGGGGAGCCGGCTGCGCTCCAGCGGCTGGTACACGCCGGCCTTGATCTCGCGGCCGAAATAATTGCTGGAGGCGGAAATGATGTCGTAACCCGAGCCGCCGGCCAGGAGCCGCGCCTCCATGGTGTCTTCCGAGTCGTAGATGTCGTACACCACCTTGATGCCGGTCTCGCGCTCGAAGCGCGCGATGGTGCGGGTGCCGATGAAGTCGGCCCAGTTGTAGATGTACAGGCGCTGCGCTTCCGGCTGCGCGCGCACCGTCAAAGCGGCGATGGCGGCCGCCACCGCCGCCAGCAGCCACGGTGCGCGGCGCCAGGTCATCGTGGCGCGGCGGCCGGTACCGTACCTTCCTTGGCCGCCGGCAGCGTGCCCACTTCGACCAGCGTCATCCTGTCCGGATCGAGATAGCGGCGGATGACCGCGTTCACGGCCGGCAGTTGCAGCTCACGGATCAACTCGGGGTAACGGTCAAGCCAGCCGAGGTCCAAGCCGCGCTGCGCGGTGGACAGCAAGGCGCCGGCCACGCCGCCAGTGCTCGACAGTCCCACCTGGAAGGTGCCGACCAGGCTCTGCTTGCGCTGCGCCAACTCCGCCTCGGTGATGCCCTCCGCCCACCACTTGCGCAGTTCACGGCGGGTGGAGTCGATGCCCTGGTCCAGCAGCTGCGGCGCAAAGCTCGCCGACACCACGAACGCCCCACCGCTGTAGGAATCCTCGTTGATGCTGGCTCCGACGCCGTAGGTCAGGCCCTCGCGGTCGCGCACCGTGGACATCAGACGCCCGGTGAATCCGTGCCCCAGTACCGAGGTCGCCACCCGCAGCGCCAGACTGTCGGGATCGCGATAGCGCAAGCCCGTGGCCTGGCCGAGCAACACCGTGACGCTGGGCTTGCTCGCCAGCTCCACCACCTGACGAGCCGGCGGCGTGACGCCGGCACGGCTGCCCGGCAGCGGCTCGCGCCCGCCCTGCCAGCCACGAAACGCCGTCGCCACCGCCTTGCGCGCCGCGACCGTATCCACCGCGCCCACCAGCACCAGGATCATGCCACGCGGTCCGTACACCTCGCGGTGAAAACGCTGCACATCCTCGACACCGGCGGCGCGGGCCGATGCCAACAACGCGTCGATGGGTTGCGGATAGTTGGGATCGTCGGCCGCGAACAGCGCGCGATTGAGCGTGTCGCGAGCGCGATAAGAGCTGTTGTCGATGGAACTGCGCACCGCGCCGATGAACTGCTGGCGCACACGCTCGAACTCGGCGCGGTTGAAAGCCGGGTAACGCAACTGCGCGGCCAGCAGCTCGATCACCAGCGGCAGATCCTTGGCCAGGCACCGCGCACGGATGTCCAGGGTTTGATTGCCCACCTCGAAACTCACCGCGGCGCCGACGTTTTCCAGCCGGCTGGCGATGGCGTACTTGTCCAGCAGCGCACCGGCAGCGCTGCCCTCGCGCGCGCCGCGGTCCAGCATCATGCCGGTGAGAGTCGGCACCGCCGACTGGCCCGCCGGCGCCAGCGCATCGCCCGCCGGGAGCGAGCCGACGACGGTCACCACATCACGGATGGGCGTGGGATACAGGATGAGGTCGATGCCCTCCTCGTGACTGCGCACCACGTGATCGGCGATGCCGGCCCGCGCCACGACAGTGCCGAGGAGCAGTGCCAGCAACAACCCGCCGGCCGCGCGGCGCGGACACCACACGGCCGGTATTCGCGCACGCCATTGGTCGAGCACCGGCGAACGCCCTCGCACCACCGGGCTCGTACATGCGCGGTTCACGCCACTCACTCCGACTCTCCCGCGCGGATAGGTACGAACCCCGTGTCTCACGGCACTCACTTCGATTCTCCGGTACGGGTGGGCACGAACCACCCGGTGGTGCCGGTGTCCTCCGAGAAATATCGACGCGCCACGCGCTGCACGTCCGCGGCCGTAACCTTCTGCACCATCTCGGGAAACTTCACGTACAAGGTCCAATCGCCAATCGAGACGTACTCGTTCAGCTCGCTCACCACGCCCGCCGTGCCGTCACGTTTGTAGGCCTGCTGCGCGCGCCATTGATGCTTCACCCGCTCCAGTTCCTGAACGCTGACGCCGTGTTCCTGGATAGCCTGCAAGCAAGTCCACAGCGCCTTTTCTACTTCCTCCTGCTTGGCCCCGGGCGCAAGACTCGCATACATCATGTGCAGCGACAGATCGTGCGACACATCCACGCCGGCGCCGGCATTCAAGGCCAGGCCCTTGTCCACCAGTTCGCGATACAGGCGTGCGCTCTTGCCATCGCCCAGGATGGCATCGAGCACCGCCAGCGGCGCCTGGTCTGGGTCAAGTCCCACGGGCACCTTGTGTGCGATCAGCACCGTGCCCAGCTCGCCTGGGCGCTTCACCGTCACCCGCCGCGCGCCGCTTTGTTCCGGCTCCTCGGTATACATGGGCGGAATGGGTTTGGGCGAGGCGGAATATCCGCCGTAGTACTCGCGAATCCAGCCCAGCGCCTGCGCCGGCACGAAATCACCGGCCACGGTCACCGTGGCGTTGTTCGGCCAGTAGAAGGTGTCGTAGAACTCGCGCAGCCGCTCGATGGGCACGTGCTCGATATCGCTGCGCCAGCCGATGGTGGGATGATGGTACGGCAGCGCCTCGTAGGCGGCCGCGCGTACTTCCTCGATCAGCACGTTGTCCGGATCGTTCTTGCCGCGCTCGAACTCGTTGCGCACCACCGTCATCTCGGACTGCCGGTCAGACTCGCGCAAGGACAAGTTGCGCATGCGGTCGGCCTCGACCTGGATATAGCCCTGCAGCGCATCCCGTCCCACGGTGGCGAAGTAGTGCGTGCGATCGGTGGAAGTGGTGGCGTTGTAGTTGCCGCCCACCCGCTCTACATACTGCTTGAGGCTGTTGCCGCCCGCGCTTTCGAAATTACGACTCCCCTTGAACATCAGGTGTTCGAGCAGGTGGGTGGCGCCGGTGGTACCCGTGACCTCATTGCGTGAGCCGACGAGGTAGGTGACATTGAAGGTGACCACCGGCGCGGATGCATCGTGCGCCAGCAGCACGGTCAGCCCGTTGGCATCCAGGCGATATTCGTCGATGCCGCCCAGCGAACGCACCAAGCTGAAGCCGCTGCCGGGCGGCACGGCCGGCGGGGCTGCGGCCGCGGTCGCGGCAATCCCAAGTGCGGCGACCAGCAGTGCCGCGGTTCTGGCAAGCGTCATGTCCGAATACTAACCCGGATTCGCAGCCTCGCTCACCATGGTCAGCACATCGTAAGTCGCCACGGTCTCGCCGGCCTGGTTGGTAATTTCAGTGTCCCAGGCCACCTCGCCATAGCCCTTGTCCGCCCGCAGCGTCTTGTGCTTGGCCGTCAGGCGCACCGCGATGCGGTCGCCCGCCTTCACCGGCTTTACGAAACGCAGGTTGTCGATGCCGTAATTGGCCAGCACCGGACCCCAGTCGGGGTCCACGAACAACCCGGCCGCGGCCGAGATCAAAAAATAACCATGGGCCACGCGCGCGCCGAAGAAGGGGTTGCGCGCCGCGAGCTCCTCGTTCATGTGCGCGTAAAAGGTGTCGCCGGTGAGCGCGGCGAAGCGCTCAATGTCGTCGAGCGTCACCTCGCGGAAACCCGATTTGAAGGTATCGCCGATGCGCAGCTCGTGGAAAGGCTTGCGGAACGGATGCACGCCGGGATCGAGCTGGGCCGCGCCACGCATCCAGCGGCTGATGATGCGACTGATGGTCTGCGGCGAGCCCTGCAGGGCGGTGCGCTGCATGTAGTGCATCACGCCCCGGATGCCGCCCATTTCCTCGCCGCCGCCGGCGCGGCCGGGACCGCCGTGCACCAGGTGCGGCAGGGGCGAACCATGACCGGTGGATTCCCTGGCGCAATCGCGATTGATGAGCACCAGGCGGCCGTGGAACGGTGCCAGACCCAGCGCCAGACGCGCGGTCAGCTCATCGTCCGCGCTGAACACCGAGCCCGCGAGACTCCCCTCGCCGCGGCGCGCCAGCGCAATGGCTTCGTCCAGCGAGGCATACGGCAACACCGTGCACACCGGTCCGAAGGCTTCGGTGGAATGCACGGCGCGCGCCGCCAGCGGGTCACGGCAATGCAGCAGGAGCGGCGGCACGAAGGCGCCCAGGTCCGCGCTGGCGCCCTCCAGCTTGAACTGCGCCGGATCGCCTGCCACCAAATCCGCTTCGGCGCGCAGCGCCTGCACGCGCTCCAAGATCTCCTTGCGCTGCGCCAGGCTCGCCAGCGGCCCCATGCGGACCTGTTCCAGCGCGGGGTTGCCGACCACCACCTGCGCCAGCCGGTTGCGCAGCGCCTCGATCACCTCGCCCGCCCGCGCCGCCGGCACGATGGCCTTGCGGATGGCGGTGCATTTCTGACCCGCCTTGGAAATCATTTCGCGCGCCACCTCGCGCACGAACAAATCGAACTCCGGCATGTCCGGAGTGACATCGCTCCCCAGGAGCGATGAGTTGATGGAATCGGTCTCGGCGATGAAGCGCACCGACTGCGCGTTGATGACCGGATGCGACTTCAGCTTCAGCGCCGTGGAAGCCGAGCCGGTGAAGGACACCACGTCCTGGCAGCACAGGTGATCGAACAGGTCGCCGAGCCCGCCGCACACGAGCTGGATCGCGCCCGGCGGCAGGATCTTCGATTCGATTATGCGGCGGAACACCGCATGCGTAAGGTACGAGGTGGAGCTGGCCGGCTTCACCACCGCCGGCACGCCGGCCAGCAGCGTGGGGGCCAGCTTTTCCAGCATGCCCCACACCGGGAAATTGAAGGCATTGATGTGCACGGCCACGCCTTCCAGCGGCACACAGATATGCTGGCCGACGAAGCTGCCGGTCTTGGAAATGACCTCTGGGGAACCGTCGATGTACACGCGCTGGTTGGGCAGCTCGCGCGTGCCTTTGCTCGCGTAGGCGAACAGCGTGCCGAGACCGCCGTCGATGTCCACCCAGGAATCGGCGCGCGTGGCGCCGGTGGCGGTGGACAGCGCGTAGAACTCCTCCTTGTGCTCGCCCAGCATCTTGGCCAGCGCCTTGAGGAGCGAGGCGCGCTGATGGAAGGTCAGCTCACGCAGCGCCGGACCGCCCACCTCGCGCGCATGCGTGAGCACACGCGCGAAATCCACGCCCTGCGAGGAAGCTTCGGCGATCAACGCGCCGGTGGTGGCATCGCGCAGCACCGCGGCTTCACCGCGACCGCTCACCCAGCTGCCGTAGACATGGCTTTGCAACTGCATCACACCCTCTCGATGATCATGGCGATGCCCTGCCCCACACCGATGCACATGGTGCACAGGGCGTAACGGCCGCCGCGCCGCTGCAGTTCATACAGAGCCGTGGCCACCAGGCGCGCACCGCTGGCGCCCAGCGGATGCCCCAGCGCGATGGCACCGCCGTTCGGATTCACGTGCTCCGCATCATCGGGCAGGCCCAGTTCGCGCAGCACCGCCAACGCCTGACCGGCGAAGGCCTCGTTCAGTTCGATCACGTCCATCTGTTTGAGGTCGAGACCGGCGAGCGCCAGTACCTTGCGCGTGGCCGGCACCGGACCCATGCCCATGATGCGCGGCGCGACACCGGCGGTGGCGGCCGCCAGGACGCGCGCACGTGGAGTCAATCCAGCCGCCTTGGCAGCTTCCTCGGTCGCCATGAGCACGGCGGCGCTGCCGTCGTTGATGCCCGAGGCATTGCCGGCGGTCACCGAACCTTCCGGCTTGACCACGCCCTTGAGCTTGGCCAAGCCCTCCAGCGTCGCATCGGCACGCGGGTGCTCATCGACGCTGACCTGCTTGGGCTCGCCGCGACCCTGAGGCACCGATACGGCCACGATCTCCTGGGCGAATCGTCCCGCCGCCTGCGCCTTGGCACAGCGCTGCTGGCTGCGCAGAGCGAACGCATCCTGGTCGGCGCGCGCGATGCCGTACTGTGCCACCACGTTCTCGGCGGTCTCGGCCATGCTGTCCACGCCGAAGGCCTTCTTGAAGGCCGGATTGATGAAACGCCAGCCGAGCGTGGTGTCTTCCAGCTTTGCCGCGCGTGAAAAGGCCGCATCGGGCTTGCCCAACACGAACGGCGCGCGCGTCATGGACTCGGCGCCTCCCGCCAGGCCCAGGCTCACCTCGCCGGCCTTCATCGCGCGGGCCAGCATCGCGATGGCATCCATCCCCGAACCGCACAGGCGGTTCACGGTGGCGGCCGGCACCGACTCCGGCAGGCCCGCCAACAGCACCGCCATGCGCGCCAGGTTCCGGTTGTCCTCGCCCGCCTGGTTGGCGCAGCCGTAGTACACCTCCTCGACCGCGGCCGGATCCAGCGAAGGATTGCGCTGCAGAAGTGCGCGCAGCGGGATGGCCGCCAGGTCGTCGGTGCGTACCGCCGCCAGCGCGCCGCCGTAGCGCCCGAAGGGCGTACGAACCGCGTCACACAGAAATGCGTTTTTCATGTCGATGCCTTGCGTTTGTCGATCACGCGCTGGGCCTTGCCGGCCGAACGCTCGATCTGATTGGGATTAAGCAGCACCACCTCGATGCTGATGCCGACGAGATTTTTGACATGATGCACCAGCGTGCGCACCACGGTCCGACGCTCGGCCTCGGCCAGCGCCACGCCGGCCTTGAGTTCCACCTTGACGCACACCGCATCCAGGTGCCCGGCGCGGGTCACTTCCAGCTGGTAATGCGGTGAGAGCAGCGGATCGCGCAGGATCAGCTCCTCGATCTGCGTGGGGAATACGTTGACGCCGCGGATGATGAGCATGTCATCGCTCCGCCCGGTGATCTTCGCCATGCGGCGCATGCTGCGCGCGGTGGGCGGCATGAGCGCGGTCAGATCGCGCGTGCGATAGCGGATCATCGGCAGCGCTTCCTTGGTGAGCGTGGTGAACACCAGCTCTCCCGGCGTGCCATCCGGTACCGGCTCGCCGGTGTTCGGATCGATGATCTCCGGGTAGAAGTGATCCTCCCAGATCACCGGCCCGTCCTTGGTCTCGATGCATTCCTGCGCCACGCCCGGCCCCATCACCTCGGACAGGCCATAGATGTCGGTGGCGTCCAGCCCCATGCGCGCTTCGATCTCGGCGCGCATGGCCTCGGTCCAGGGCTCGGCGCCGAAAATACCGATTTTCAGCGAGCATTGCGCCGCATCCAGCCCCTGGCGCCCGAACTCCTCGGCGATGTTCAACATGTAGGAGGGTGTCACCATGATGATGGTGGGCTTGAAGTCCTGGATCAGCGCCACCTGTTTCTCGGTCTGGCCGCCGGACACCGGGATCACGGTGCAGCCCAGCCGTTCGGCGCCGTAATGCGCGCCCAGGCCGCCGGTGAACAGGCCGTAACCGTAGGCCACGTGCACGAGGTCGCCAGGGCGCCCTCCGGCGGCGTGGATCGAGCGCGCCACCAGGTTCGCCCAGGTGTCGATGTCGCGCACGGTGTAGCCCACCACCGTGGGCTTGCCGGTGGTGCCGCTGGAAGCATGGATGCGCACCACCTGTTCCCGCGGCACGGCGAAGGAGCCGAACGGGTAGGCATCGCGCAGATCCTGCTTGGTGCTGAAGGGAAAGCGCACCAGGTCGGAGAGCTGGCGCAGATCGTCCGGATGCACCTGCATGGCCTTGCACTTGGCCCGGAAGCCGGCGACGTTGTCATAGGTGTGGCGCAGCGACCATTTCAGCCGCTGCAGCTGCAGGGCACGCAGTTCGTCGATGCTGGCATGCTCGATGGGATCGTGGCCCGCGGTCTTGATTTTCATGATGCGCCCCCCTGAGCCGCGCCTGTCGGCGGCGGAATGGATTGCTGGGTCTGGTGCGAGCGCCCGCGGAACAATGCCACGGTCTCGCCGCGCTGATTGCGCACGGTGATGTCGTAGATTCCTGAGCGCCGGCCGCGGGAGCATTCGCGCGCCTCCGCGATCAGCTCATCGCCCTCGCGCGAGGGCAGGAGCAGTTCGATGCTGGCGCTGGCCGCAACGGTCACCAACCCGTAACTGTTGCAGGCATAGGCGAAGGCCGTGTCCGACAGTGTGAACACCACGCCGCCGTGGCAGATGAGGTGGCTGTTGAGCATATCGGCGCGCACGCGCATGCGCACGCGGGCGTAACCCGGGCCCACCTCGTCGATGAGGATGCCCGCCGCGATCACGGCGGCATCCCGCGTATACATGGCCTCGGCGCATTGCTCCGCCAGGCGCTGCGCTGCGTCCATGCTCAGCGTCCGGTGAAGCGCGGCGCGCGCTTTTCCAGGAACGCCGCCACGCCTTCGCGGTAGTCGTCACTGTTGCCGAGTTCGCGCTGGAAGTCGCGCTCCAGGTCCAGCTGCTGCTCCAGCGCCGCGCTCCAGGAGCCGTAGATCGCCTGCTTGGTGCGCGCGAAGCCGCGTGTCGGACCCGCCGCCAGCTGCCGCGCCATCTCACCGGCCACCGATTCCAATTGATCATCGTCCACGCAGCGCCAGATCAAGCCCCAGCTTTCCGCCTGCGCGGCGCTCAGCTTGTCGCCGAACAAAGCCAGCCCCAGCGCGCGCGCATTGCCCACCAGCCGCGGCAGCAGCCAGGTGCCGCCGCTGTCGGGTATCAACCCGATCTTGCTGAAGGCCTGGATGAAATTGGCCGAGCGCGCCGCGATCACCACGTCGCAGGCCAGCGCGATGTTGGCGCCGGCGCCGGCCGCCACGCCGTTCACCGCGGCGATCACCGGCATGGGCAGATTGCGCAGCGCCAGCACCAACGGGCGGTAGTTCTTCTCGATGGAATCGCCCAGGTCGACCGGCGCGCCACCCGGCGCCACCGCGCGGTCGGCGAGATCCTGGCCCGCGCAGAAGGCGCGGCCCGCGCCGGTGAGCAGCAGCACCCGCGCCTCGCGCGAGTTCGCCAGCTCCGCCAGCACCTCGCGGATCTCGGCATGCATCTGCGAGGTGAATGAATTGAGCTTGTCCGGCCGGTTCAAGGTCAGGCGCGCAACGCCCGATTCGAGCCGGAACTGAATGGTGTTCATGAGTCCCCTTCCTCATCAAATCGGGACCGCCCGTGGATCCCGTTCATCTCAACCCTTGTCGTAATCCAGCTCCAGCTCCGCGCTGGTGGGAATCGACTGGCAGGTCAGAATGTAACCCGCCTCGACCTCCGCATCCTCCAGGGCGTAGTTTTGCAGCATGCGCACCGCGCCGCGCGACAAGTGGCAACGGCAAGTGGAACATACACCACCCTTGCAGGAGAACGGCAGGTCCACGCCCGCCTCGGCGGCGGCGTCCAGTACCGACAGCTCGCCCTCGCGCGGCATGTCGAATTGGCGCACCCGGCCGTCCATGCGCACGCTGACCCGGGTGCGGTCCGCGGCCGTGGCACCCGTCGCCGCGGGCGATGCCCTCGCGGCGGCGACTGCGAAGGCCGCGGCCTCGGTGGTACCGCCGGTAATTGCGGTTCCGGCGCCGGCAGCTTCGGTCCTGGCCGCCGGGCGTGCGGCCTGCACGGCGGCGGCGCTGACGAAATGTTCCAGGTGGATGCGCGCAGCGGGGAGCCCCAAGTTCTGCAGCGCGCGCAAGGCCTCCTGCATCAGGCCCTCCGGCGCGCACAGAAAAGCGCCATCCAGCCCCGCGATCTGCAAGCCCGCTCGCGCCAGCTCGCGGATTTTGGCTTCGTCGATACGGCCATGGTACAGCGAAATATCCTGCGGCTCGCGACTCATGAAAAAGTGCAGCGCCAGGCGCGCGGGGTGGCGATCCTTCAGCGCCTGCAGCGCTTCGGCGAACAGCGTGTCGTCGGTGCTGCGGCTGCCGTACAGCAGCGTGACCTCGGCATCATCCGCGCTTTCCAGCGCGCGCCGCACGATGGCCAGGATGGGCGTGATGCCGATGCCGGCGGCAATCGCCAGCACGCGGCGCGCCGGCGCCGCCGGCGGAATCACGAAGCGCCCGGTGGGCGGCAGCACGTCCACGCGCTGCCCCGGCTGCAATCCGCACAGCCAGCCGCTCATGCGTCCACCACCATCCGCGCGCACGCAAATGCTGAAAGACCGCGGTGACTGCGAGCACACCGAGTAGGTGCGCCGCAGTTCCACGCCATCCCGCGCGGCGCGCAGAACCACGTGCTGGCCGGCCTGCGCCCGGTAGCCTTCGGCAAGCTCCGGCGGCAGCGCGAATTCCAGCAGCTGCGCGCGGGCGGTCTCGGCGCGCCGGCTCAGCAGCGCGAGCGAATGGAACTGGCTCATATGCACTTGAATTGTTCGAAGGGTTCCAGGCAGGCGTTGCAGCGGAACAGCGCCTTGCAGGGTGTGGAACCGAACTCACTGACGCGCTCGGTGCGTGTGGACCCGCAGCGCGGACAGGCTGGTGGCAATGCCGCCGCCGCGTGGCGCTGCGGCGGCGCGATGCCGAAGCGGCGCAGCGCCGCGGTGCCTCGTTCGGAAATCCAGTCCGTGCTCCAGGGCGGAAAGAGTACGTCCACCACGCGCACCGGCGCGATGCCAGCCGCTGCCAGTGCTTCACGGATGTTGCGTCGAATCATCTCGGTGGCCGGGCAGCCGGTATAGGTAGGTGAGACACCGACTTCCACGCCGTCATCCGCGACCTGCACGTGGCGGATGATGCCGAGGTCGGTCAGCGTGATCACCGGAATCTCCGGATCCGGCAACGTGTCCAACAGCGCCCAGACGCGCTGCTCCAGGCTGGCAGGCGCGCGAGTCGCCGCGCCCGCCGGCAATGCCGCGCCCTGCGCCGGCCGCGCGGTCTGCACGGCTACCATGATGCCCCCGGGTAGGCACGCTGCATGAACTGCATGTCGGTGAGGATGTAGCCCAGGTATTCGCTGTGATCGCCGCGCTTGCCCACCGGCGCGCCCGGCGGCGCCTCCGGCAGCTTCAGAGTGGCCTCGGCGAACACGCGGCGCGCATCCGCGCTCCACGCGGCCTGCACCGCGGCGAGATCCGCGCCGATGCCGGCCTCGATGTTCTGGCGATCCACCTCGTCCGGCTCGAACATCTCGCGCGTGAAACGGATCAGGGTATCCGCCGCGTCTTGCGCCCGCGCATGGCTCTCGGCCGTGCCATCGCCCAGCCGCAGCAGCCAGTTGGAGCTGAAGCGATGGTGATACTGCGCCTCCTTCAGCGACTTGGCCGCGATGGCTGCGAGATCCGCGTCGGCGGAACTCGCCAGCGCCTCGAACAGCGGCACCTGCCAGGCATCGATGAAATACTGGCGCACGATGCTGTGCGCGAAATCGCCGTTGGGCTGCTCCACCAGGGTGAAATTGCGGAACGCCGGACCGTCGCGCAGGAACGCCAGCTCATCCTCGGTGCGGTTGCTGCCGTCCAGTTGACCGACATGCGTCAGCAACAGCCGCGCCTGACCGAGAAAATCCAGCGCCAGATTCCCAAGGCCGAGGTCCTCCTCCAGCGCCGGCGCATGCCCCACCCACTCACCCAGGCGCTGGGCGAGAATGAGACTCGTATCGGCCAGCCGCAGCACATATTCCACGCGCGCGGCCTGCGAGGGCACCGCACGCTGCGCCACTGCGGCGGTCACAGGTTCTTGACCTCGTCGGGAATGTCGTAAAAAGTCGGATGCCGGTACACCTTGTCACGCGCCGGCTCGAACAGCGCATCGGCCTCCTGCGGATCAGAGGCGACGATGTCGGCCGAGCGCACCACCCAGATGCTCACACCCTCCTGTCGCCGCGTGTACACGTCGCGCGCATGCTCGATGGCCATGCGCGCATCGGTGGCGTGCACGCTGCCCACGTGCTTGTGGTCCAGCCCGCCCTTGGCGCGGATGAACACTTCGTACAAAGGCCAGGTCGATTCGCTGCTCATAGCGGGGTGTGTGGTTGAATGAATGTCGCCGGCTCAGGCGGCTTGGCTGGCGGGCTCATGCTTGCGCGCGTAGGCCAGCGCCGCCTCCCGTACCCAGGCGCCGTCATGGTGGGCGGCGCGCCGCGCTTCCAGCCGCTCGCGGTTGCAGGGGCCGTTGCCCTTCAGCACCTCGAAAAATTCCTGCCAGTCGATGGGACCGAAATCGTAATGCCCGGTAGCTTCGTTCCACTTGAGCTCGGGATCGGGCACGGTGAGGCCCAGGAACTCGGCCTGCGGCACGGTGGCGTCGACGAACTTCTGGCGCAGATCGTCGTTGCTGATGCGCTTGATCTTCCAGCGCATGGACTGCGCCGAGTGCTTGGAGTCGGCATCGCTCGGGCCGAACATCATCAGCGAAGGCCACCACCAGCGGTTCAACGCCGCCTGCGCCATCGCCTTCTGCGCGGCGGTGCCGCGCGCCAGCACCAGCATGATCTCGTAGCCCTGGCGCTGGTGGAAACT
>JAFEGC010000612.1 GCA_018240265.1 Pseudomonadota bacterium
GCTACGGCATGACCGAGACCAGCCCGGTGAGCTTCCAGTCCGACACGGCGGATCCCTTGGAACGGCGCGTGAGCACCGTGGGCCGCGTTCATCCGCACGTGGAGGTGAAAATCGTCGACGCGGAGGGACGTACGCTGCCGCGCGGGGTGGCGGGCGAGCTGTGCACGCGCGGCTACAGCGTGATGCGTGGCTATTGGGACGAACCCGAGCGCACTGCCGAGGCCGTGGACCGCGACGGTTGGATGCACACCGGGGACCTGGCGGTGATCGACGCGGAGGGCTTTTGCAACATCGTCGGCCGGGTCAAGGACATGATCATCCGCGGCGGGGAAAACGTGTATCCGCGCGAGATCGAGGAGTTCCTGTTTCGCCATCCCAAGGTGCTGGACGTCGCGGTGGTCGGCGTGCCCGATCATCGTTTCGGCGAGGCCGTGTGCGCGGTGCTGCGGCTGCGCGAGGGCATGCAGTGCACTGAAGCCGAAATCCAGGCCTATTGCCACGGGCAGATTGCACATTACAAGGTGCCGCGCTACGTTCGCTTCGTGGATGAATTCCCCATGACCGTGACCGGCAAGGTGCAAAAGTTCCTGATCCGCGAGGGCGTGTCGCGCGAACTCGGTCTGCACGCGGAGGCCACCGCGTGAACGCGGCCGCCGCGCGCGCCGATTTCGATGTCGCCGTGCTGGGTGCGGGGCCCGCGGGTGTGGCGACCGCAACCGGGCTTGCCCGCCTGGGATGGTCGGTATGCGTGTTGACGGCCGCGCCGCGCGAGGGCGTGGAAGGCGCTTCCGAGCGCACCCTGGAGCTGTTGCGCCGGCAGGGTTTGTCGTCGGCGCTGGCGAGCATCACGGTGCGCGGACCGCGCCTGCGCGACTGGGCCGGTGTCCAGGCCGAAACCGGCTACGAATACCGGGTGGAGCGGTGCCGCTTCGACACCGCCCTGCGCGAGGATGCGAGGGCCGTTGCCGAGTTGCGGCTGGAGCGGGTGCGGACCGTGAGGCGCGAAGGCACCGCCTGGGTGGTGCAAACGGAATCCGGCGAGCTGCGTGTGCGTGCGCTGGTCGAGGCGCGGGGGCGGCGCGTGCGCGAAGCCGCGCAGCGCGGGCCGCGCCTGCTGTCGGTCAGCCACCGGTACCGCGGCGCGGGCGAGGCGGGCAGCGCTGTTTTCATGGGCGCGGATGCCTGGTACTGGCTGGCCTGCGATGGCGCGGGCGATATCCAGTTGCAGATGGTGAGCGCGCCGCGCGCGAGCGTGGACGCGCGGGCCGAGCGCCCGCGGGCGACATCGTTCCTGCGTGCGGGCACTGAGATGCCAGCCGAGCGCCTGCGTGAAGCTTCACTGCCATCCGCGCTGCAACAGCGTTTGGGTGCTGCGCGTGCGCTTGGCGAGGTGCGCGCCTGCGCCGCCGGCGCGTCATGTCGTGCGCCGGCCGAGTTCGAGGGTCGCGTGCTGGCCGGCGATGCGGCCCTCGCGCTGGAACCGCTGTCGGGTCATGGCTTGTACGAGGCGCTGGTCGGAGCGCCGGCCGTGGTCGCGGCCATCAACACCTGGCTGCGGGGCGAGCCCTGGGCGCCGGTGCGGCAGTTTCTGTCGGAGCGCGTGCAGGAATCCTGGGGGCGCAAGCTCGCGGCGGCCGGCTCGTTCTACGCCGAAGCCGCCGCCTATTGTGATACCGCGTTCTGGTCGGACACGGCACGCGGCTATGCCACGCTTGCCGCCAAAGTCGTGGCCCGAGCCGCGCCGGCCGGCGATGCGGCCACGCCACGCGTCCAAGTGCGCCCGGTGCTCAATGGTTCGCGTATCGAGCAGCGTCGCGTGTTGGTCGGTGCGTCCTGGCCGCGCGGCATCTGGTGTCACGGTGACATCGAGCTGGCGGCCTTGCTGGATTCGGCCGAGCGGGCGGATTGGGACGAGACGCGCACGGCGATGCAACTGGGCAGAACGCCGGCAGCGGTGCACAATGTGCTGCAATGGCTCAAGGCCCACGATGCGTTGCCGGCAGAAGGGGCGCGGCAGGCGTTGCGCGCCGGAGTGGGGATGGCGTTTGCATATGAGAGGGGTTCGACGTGAGTCTATCGAGCATTGATCGCTTGCGGCGCTGGCGCCGTGCCATGCTGGGGTGTGTGATGCTGCTGGGCGCGGCGGGCTGGCTTGCGGCACCTGCGATGGCGGATGCGCCGCCGGCGGCCGACCAGCAGACCGTGCGCACCTGGTGCGCCGGCTGCCATACCGAGGACACGCCCGGCCAGTTCCAACGCCTGTCGGCGGTCCGCAAGTCGCCGGAGGGTTGGCAGATGACCATCTTCCGCATGCAACACGTGCACAATCTCGCGTTGCCGGACGATGCCCGTGATGCCATCGTGAAATTCCTGTCCGACACGCAAGGGTTGGCGCCGTCGGAGTCGGCTGCCGGCCGCTTCGCGCTGGAACGGCGGCCGAACATGCCGGACCTGAAGCTCGGCGATGATCTGCCGGACATGTGCGGTCGCTGCCACAGCCTGGCCCGCGTCTCGCTGCAGCGACGCGATGCGGATACCTGGCTCCGGCTGGTGCACATGCACGTGGGGCAGTTCCCCTCGCTGGAATACCAGGCTTCGGCGCGCGACCGCTACTGGTGGGACATCGCCACCAAGCAGCTCCCGGCCAAGCTGGGCGCGATGTTTCCGTTCGATACCCAGGCATGGCGTGGCTGGATGAACCGGCCGCATGCCGACCTCGGCGGCGAGTGGCTGGTGCACGGACATTCGCCGGGCAAGGGCGACTTCGTGGGTACGCTGAGTGTGAAGGCCACGGGCGGCGACAACTACACCGCGCACTATTCGCTGCAGAGTCCCGAGGGCAAGCCCATCGGCGAGATCGATTCGCTGGTGCGTGTGTACACCGGCTACGAATGGCGCGGCAGCTCCAAAGTGGGATCCGTGGATACACATGAAGTGCTGGCGCTGTCCGAGGATGGACGCCGACTCACCGGTCGTTGGTTCGAGGCTGCGCACACCGAGGTGGGTGGCGATGTGGTGGCCGAGCGTGCCGAGGGTCCCGCTGCGGTGTTCATGGTCTCCCCGCGCGCGCTGAAGATCGGTACCACCAGCGAGGTGCTGATCGCCGGTCGCGGGCTCAACGGCACAGTGACTTTCGGTAACGGCACCAGCGTCAAGGTTCTCAAGGCCAGCCCCACTTTGATCCGAGCTTCAGTCAAGGTGAACGACAAGGCGGCGCCGGGCCCGCGCGCGGTCACCGTGGGCAGAACTTCCGCGGCGGACATGGCGGCGGTGTACGACAAGGTGGATCGTCTGGACGTACAGCCGGCCTACGGCATCGCGCGGGTCGGCGGAGGACATATCGATCCGGTGACCGCGCAGTTCGAGGCTTTCGGATTCATCGAATCGCAGGCGGGCCAGGCCCCGGTCGCGCTCGGACCCATGAATGTCAGCTGGAAGGTCGAACCGTACAATGCTGATGCGGTGAAGGCGCAGGATGTGAAGTTCGCCGGCAGGATCCAGCCGGACGGGAGCTTCGTGCCAGGTCCCGGCGGCCCGAATCCCGAGCGTGTTTTCGGTACCAACAATGCCGGTGACTTGACGGTGGTGGCCGGTCTGGACCAGGAGGGCAAGGAATTGCGCGGCCAGGCGCATTTGATCGTCACCGTACAGCGCTGGAACACGCCGCCGATTTACTAAAAGATACCGGAATTTCATCCATGAGATTCAATCGCGCAACCTTGAGCTACCTGAAACGCACGGGTATCCGCCCATGAAGTTCAATCGGGCCAACGGTCACGTGGTCCGCTTCGACGGCCGGGCCATGCTGTTGCATGTGCCGACCACGGCGTTGTTCGAACTGGACGAGTTGGGACGTGCGGTGGTGGACCTGTCCGAACGTGCCGGCGAGATCGACCGCCAGGGGCTGTCACGCTCGCTGGCCGAGCGGTTCGCGCGCGAGGACGTGGAAAGCTTTCTGCAGCGGCTGGAACAACTGGAGATCCTGCAGTCGCCGCAGCGCGTGCATGCGGTCAACCCGCAGCGTGTGCAGGTCGAGGCCTATCCGCTGTCCACGCTGGTGTTGAACGTGAATACTGGCTGCAATCTCGGCTGCACCTACTGCTACAAGGAAGACCTGGCGGTGCCGGCACTCGGCCAGCGCATGAACTTCGACACGGCCTCGCGCAGCGTGGAACTGCTGCTGGAACAGGCGCGGGAGCGCGACCGAGTCGGCATCGTGTTCTTCGGCGGCGAACCGCTCACCAACATGCCGCTTATCCGGCAAGTGGTGGACTACGCGCAGCGGCGTGCCGATGAGCAGCACAAGAGCGTGGACTTCTCGCTCACCACCAATGCCACGCTTCTCAACGAAGACATCATCGCCTACTTCGATGCGCATCGTTTCGGCATCTCGGTGAGCATGGATGGACCCAAGACCATCCATGACCGCAACCGCCGCAGTGTCGGCGGGCGCGGCACCTACGAGGTGGTGGCGCGCAAGGTGCGCCTGTTGCTGGATCGCTACCGCTCGCGTCCCGTGGGCGCGCGAGTCACGCTCACCGCCGGTACCACTGAAGTGGAGCAGATCCATGCCCATCTGCGCGGTGAGTTGGGCTTTCATGAAGTGGGCTACGCGCCGGTGACGGCGGGCGAGGATGCGGCGCACGGTCTGTCGCACGAGGAGCTGAACCAAGTGCACGCGGCCTTCGAGCGCATGGGCGAGCAGTACCGGCAGGCGGCGATCCAGGGCCGCAGCACCGGCTTTTCGAATCTGCACCAGCTCATGACCGATCTGCACGAGGGTCGACGCAAGGCGCTGCCCTGTGGCGCCGGTGTCGGGTTGCTGGCGGTGGACAAGTCCGGCGGGCTGAATCTTTGCCACCGCTTCACCGGCTCGGATCTGCCCACCTTCGGCAATGTCGAGTCCGGCATCGACACGGCGGCGTTGGGCGAGTTCCTGGCCAAGGCCTCCGATCGCGATGGTACTCATTGCGCCACCTGCCGCATCCGCAACCTGTGTGCCGGCGGCTGCTATCACGAGTCCTATACGCGCTATGGCGACCCGCATCATCGCACTTATCACTACTGCGATCTGCTGCGGCGCTGGGTGGATTTCGGTGTGCGCGTCTACACCGACATTCTGGCGCACAATCCTCAATTTTTCAGTACGCACATCGAACCGCGGAGGGCCCTCGCATGAACGGCTTCAAACCCACCAACAAGAAGGCGGAGCTGCTGCTTCAAGCCGCCGATCAAGGTCATGTCAAGGAAGTCAGCGCCATGGAGAGCGTGGCCGGTTGTGTTACCACCTTCGACCCGGGATGGGAAGTGGACGCCTTTGGCGGCGTGGCTTCGTTGTGCCAGCCGATGGAGGCGGATCTGTACGGCTGCGCGGATCCATGCTGGTGGCCGGCGCAGGTCCCCGACACTATGAGCACCTATCCCAACTGGGACGCGGGCAACCCTTCGGCGCAGAATGACTGGCGTCAGCTTGATGCCGTGTTTCCGAAGAAGTGACGCGACCTGAAGGGAATACCATCATGAGACCATTGATCGCTTGCGCCCTGGCCTTGTCTCTGTTCGGCAGCCAGAACCTGTCGGCACGCCCGGCCTTGCGCGACTACATCCTCACGGGCGCCAAACCCGATCACCTGTTCGTGATCGACGCGGCGGCGCGCAAGGTGACCTCCGACATCCGTGTTCCGGATGCCAACGGCATCGTCGGGCTGGTGGTGCCTTCGCCCGACGGCAAGCGCGCCTATGTGCTGGTGAACCGCATGGAGAGCATTTCCGGCATCGATCTGGACACCGGCAAGCAGGTATTCCGGGCCAATCTGTCCAGCGGCGATGAAGTGGTGCATTCATTCTTCAGCGTCAATATCACTCCCGACGGGCGTGAGCTGATCGTGCACGAATTGCCAACCAAGAGGGGTCTGAACGAGTACCACGTGCAGGAACCGCGCTTCGCTATTTTCAAGACCGATGCGGGCCTGGATGCCAAGCCGGTGCGCGTGTTCCCGGCGCCGCGCCGCGTACACCTGGTGCTGCCCAAGGCCGATGGCAAGAGCTTCTATGCCCTGGGGTTCCAGTTGTTTGAGTACGACTTGGCCACCGGCAAGAAGCTGGGCGAGCGCGGCATCCGCAATTGGGGTCGGCCGGGCTACTCCACGCCCGACATGCTGGCGTTCTGGCCGGTGACCGAACCGCTCGATGTCTTCGTCACACCGGTGTATTCCACCCTGGGCACCGGCAAGGATGCCATCGCCAAGACCTCGCTGATGAAGCTGGACCTGAAATCCGGCGCGCTCAGTTATCAGGACTTCGAGGATACCTCGGCGGTCATTTTCTCCGCCGTGGCCAGCCCGCGTAACGGGGAGGTGTTCACGGTTTACACGCAGCTTTCCAAGATCGATACCAACAAGGGCGTGCTGGTCGACCGTGTCAATCTGCCGCATACCTTCTACACGATCAACATAGCCAGCGACGGCCACGAGGTGTTCGTCGGTGGCACGATGTGCGACGTGGCCTTCTACGATCCGGACACGCTCAAGCAGCGCGCCAACCTCAAACTCCCGGGCTGCCCGGATCAGTCCATCTCCACGCTGCGTGTCATCCGCCGGTGAGGAACGCGTAAGCGCTCATGTGCGCTGGCTGTGGCCGTACGTGCGGCCACGGCTCGGCGCGCTGGCCGCGGTGCTCGGGCTCGCGGCGCTCATTTCCCTGCTCGCCACGGCGCAGCCGTACCTGTCGAAACTGATCATCGACGAGGGGTTGATCGGTCGCAATTTTCCGCGCCTGTGTGAGTTGTGCGCGGCTATCGTGGGCTTGGCGCTGCTGGGCTCACTCCTGGGAGGCTTCAACCGCTGGCTGTACGTGCGTGTCTCTGGCCGCATCCTGTTCGATCTGCGCGAGGACGTCTACCGCCACCTGCTGCGCCTGCCGCCGTCGTTCTTCCGCCGCCGCGCGGTGGGCGATCTGGTGACGCGGCTCGACGGGGACGTGGCCGAGGTGCAGCGCTTTTCAACCGATACATTGCTGGCCTTCGTCAACGCGCTGTTGCTGCTGTTGGCCACGGCCGCGATCATGATTTCCTTGAGTCCGCTGCTGAGCCTGGTGGCCGCGGCGGCGTTGCCGCTGCAGCTCGCTTTGCGGCAGTTCTCGCGCGCGCCGGTGCAATCCACCACCCGCGCGGTGCGCGAGCAATCCGGCCACATCACCCAATTCCTGGTCGAGACCCTGGGCTCGGCCAAGGCGGTGCAGGCTGCCGCCACGGAAAGCTACGAGCAGCGCCGGCTGCACGGTCTGAACGACACCTTCCTGGCGCGGCTCCTGTCCCAGCAGCTCGTCACCTATGGTGTGGGCGCGGGCTCTGCGCTGCTGTCGCATTTGGCCACCGCGGCGGTGTTCGTGATCGGCGGCTATCGCGTGCTGCGGGGCGAGCTGACCGTGGGTACGCTGGTGGCCTTCACCGCCTATTTCACCCGCAGCAGCGGCTCGGCGTTGTCGCTGATGAACCTGCTGCTGGCCTACCAGCGCGCGGCGGTCAGCCTTGCGCGGGTACGGGAGTTGCTGGTGCCCGCGCTGGGCGCCGGCCGGCCTGGACAGGGGCCGCAGCCACAGTCGTGCGCTGACCGGTCTGAACCGCCGGCGCGCGCCGATGATCTCGCAAGTTCCGGACCCTCGACCGTGCGCACCGATGCATTGACGCAGCTGCCGGCGGCGCCAGCCATCGAGTTTGTCGGCGTGACCTACACGCCTGCGGATGCCGCGACGCCGGTGCTGCGCGAGCTGAGCTGGAGCATCGAGGGCGGCGCCAAGGCCGTACTAAGCGGCGATTCCGGCGCCGGCAAATCCTCGCTCATCGACCTGCTGCGGCGCTTCGCGCTCCCCGATGCCGGACAGGTGCGGGTAGCGGACCAGCCGGTGGACGCTTATGCGCTGGACGTGCTGCGCCGCGCCGTCGTGGTGCTGGAAACCGAGCCGGCGCTGTTCCGCGGCAGCCTGCTGCACAATCTGCGCTACGGCCACGAGCATGCATCGGACGAGGCGGTGCTGGAAGCCGCGCGGCGCGCCGGCGTCGATGCCTTCGTATCGCAGTTGCCGGCGGGCTATGCCACCGAGATCGGCGCCGCGGGCGCGGGCCTGTCCACCGGCCAGCGCCAGCGCATCGCCATCGCACGGGCTCTGCTCGGGCATCCTGCAGTGCTGGTGCTGGATGAGGCCACCAGCAATCTCGACGCTGCGGCGGTGGCGCAGATGCACGCGCTGATCGACGAGCATTTCAGCGATGCCACCCGCATCATCATCACCCATGTTCCCGCGCAGGTGCCGCGCGCCGAGGCATTGTATCGGTTGCAGGGCGGGCAGGTGCAACGCCTGGATTCGACGCTGGCGTGAGCAAACCTGAGTCGGGCTGGCGTGTGGCCATCGTCGACAGTGGCCTGCGGGCGGACGCGGCGTTGCGCGTCGCCGCGGCGCGCCGCTTCGTGGACGACGACGGTGCGGTGCTCGAGCAGGAACCGGTGGAGGATGCGCTGGGTCACGGCACCCGCGTGGCGCAGGTCATTGTCCGGATGCCGCGACCGCCCGAGCTGCTGATCGCGCAGGCGCTGGATGCGCGAGGAGCGGCCACGCCCGCGGCCATCGCGGCGGCCATCGACTGGTCGCACCGGCAGGGCGCGCAACTCGTACACCTGAGTCTCGGCCTTGCACAGGATCGCGCGGTGCTGGCGCAGGCGGTGGAGCAGGCACTGCGGGCCGGCCTGCTGATAGTGGCCTCGGCGCCGGCGCGCGGCGCGCTGCCGTACCCGGCGGCGTATCCCGGCGTGATGGCTGCGACCGGCGATGCGCGTTGCGCCCGCGAGCAGATCTCGGCGTTGGGCCGGCCGGGCGCGGATTTCGGCGGCTGTGTGCTACAGGCCGCGACGATGCCAGCCGTGGCGCGAATGGGGGGAGCTGAAGCGGCGCCGGGCGCGGCACCGGCGCGCGGCGGCGCCAGCATCGGCGCGGCACACCTCACTCGCTTCATCGTCCAACATCTGCTGGTTGGATCATCGCCCGCGCAGGTGTGGGAACAACTGCGCGCGCGGGCCACGTTCCTTGGCCGGGAACGGCGCGTGCCGGGCGATTGAGCCGGACCGGCTCTCTGCGGTTATGATGCAGGCCGCGCGGGAGGGGATTTTCGCGCCGTGCCTGCTTCAATAACACCGGGGGTGCTCATGTCAGCCTTACGCCCGATCCATCGCGGCCTCGCGGCCGCTGCCTTGTTCTTTCTTGCCTATCCGGGCATCGGCCACGTGCGAGCGATGGGAACGGGCTATGAGTGGGGTGCGCCGGTGAGTTTCACCGCCATCCGCGCCGAACATTGAGGTGCTTTTATGAGCAAGCGTAATCGTCGAGAATTTCTCGCGCTGCTGGGAGCGCCGGCCCTGGGCGTTGCCGGTACCGCCGCGGCGCGCGCCGCCACGGCGCTGCACGCCGGCATCGTGCCTGACCTCATCCTGGTGAACGCCAACGTGCTCACCATCGATGCGGCGTTGCCGCGCGCGCAGGGGTTCGCGGTCAAGAACGGCCGCTTCGTCGCCATCGGCAGGAGCGAGGACATGCGCGCGCTTGCGGGGCGCGATACCGAGGTGATCGACGCCGCCGGCATGACGGTGACGCCGGGATTCATCGATGCGCACTGCCATCCCGGCCTGCAGGATGAGCTGTACGATGTCAACTGCGACCTGCCCGGCATCGCGCAGATCCAGGCGGCGCTGCGCAAGCGCGCCGCCGAGACCGCGCCGGGGCACTGGGTGCGCGGCTTCAAGTTCGACGACACCAAGCTGAAGGACGGCCGGCCGTTGTCGCGCCAGGACCTGGACGCGGCCGTGCCCGATCATCCGGTGGCTGTGGTGCATCGTGGTGGCCACACCGCCTGGTACAACAGCAAGGCGTTCGAGATCGCCGGCATCAAGCGCGACACGCCCGATCCCACCGACGGGCGTTTCTTCCGCGATGCCAACGGCGACCTGCAAGGGCAGGTGGCCGAGAACGCGCGTACGCGTCTGGATCAAGCCGGGCCGCAGGAGCGCTTCAGCGCCGAGCAGCAGCGCGAGCGCAGCCGCGCGGCCATGGTCTACGCCTCCAAGCTCCTCACCGCGGTCGGGCTGACCAGCGTGCACGATGCCATGGCCGACACCGACAAGATCCGCGCCTACCAGGATACCTA
Organism: Pseudomonadota bacterium; assembly: GCA_018240265.1. Classification (GTDB taxonomy): domain Bacteria; phylum Pseudomonadota; class Gammaproteobacteria; order Steroidobacterales; family Steroidobacteraceae; genus TMP-86. Next base: position 10,193 of record JAFEGC010000612.1, read on the forward strand.
CGCCGGCGGCGAGCTGCTGCACCGGGCCACGGTCATGCCCTACGGCATGGATGGGCTGGGGAGCATTGCCGGCGGGCCCAGCCCCTACAAGAGCCTGAGGAGCGCCGGCGTGTATTCGGGACTGGGGAACGAGCATGTGCGCATCGGCGCGGTGAAGTTCGTCGCCGATGGCTCGGCCTCCGAGCGCACCATGCGTATGAGCACGCCTTACGTGGGCCGGCCCAAGGACTACGGCATCCTGACCATGGATCAGAAGCAGATCCACGAGGCGGTGGAGGAGGCGCACCGCCACGGCTGGCAGGTGGGCATCCATGCCAACGGCGATGTGACCATCGACCTGGTGCTGAACGCCTACGAGCGTGTCGCCAAGCTCTGGCCTCGGCCGGATCAGCGTCACCGCATCGAGCATTGCACGCTGGTGAACCCCTCGCTGATCCAGCGCATCAAGGCCTCGGGCAGCATCCCGACGCCGTTCTGGACCTACGTGTACTACCACGGCGAGAAGTGGAAGAACTACGGCGAGGACAAGCTGCGCTGGATGTTCGCGCACAAGTCCTTCCTGGATGCCGGCATTCGCGTGCCTGGCGCCAGCGACTACACGCCGGGGCCGTTCGATCCGCTGATGGCGCTGCAGAGCATGGTCACGCGCACCGATTATGCCGGACGCAGTTGGGGCCCGGAGCAGAAGATCAGCGTGGAGCAGGCGCTGCAGGTGGCCACCATCAACGGCGCCTATGCCTCCTACGAGGAAAACGCCAAGGGCTCCATCACCGCCGGCAAGCTGGCCGACTTCGTGGTGCTGGAACAAGATCCGCACGCCGTGGATCCTTTCACGCTGAAGGACATCAAGGTGATGCGCACGGTGGTGGGCGGACGCACCGTGCATACGCGCATGGGTTGAACCCGCGGCAGGAAGCGATTCGAGACTGATCACATGAAACTGTATTGCTGGAACGTGAATGGCATTCGCGCAGTGCTCAAGAAAGGCACGTTTCAAAGCTTTCTGGAAAAGCACGACCCGGACATGCTGTGCCTGCAGGAAACCAAGGCCGAGCGCGGCCAGGTCGAGGTGGATCTGCCGCAGTACCAGGAGTTCTGGAACTCGGCTTCGAAGAAGGGCTACTCGGGCACGGCCATTTTCACTAAGTGCGAACCGCTGGCGGTGGTGCAGGGTTTTCCGAAGGACATCGAGGAGCGTTATCTCGACGGCAACGATCCGTACGGGCACAGCGGGGAAGAAGGACGCATCATCGCCGCGGAGTTCGACAAGTTCTTCCTGGTCACGGTGTACACGCCAAACGTCAAGGATGACCTGAGCCGTCTGAAGCTGCGGCACGAGCAGTGGGATCCGGCCTTTTTGGCTTACATGCATCGGCTGGAGAAGAAGAAGCCGGTGGTGTTCTGCGGCGACCTGAACGTCGCGCACACCGAGCTGGATCTCGCGAACCCCAAGTCCAATCGTGGCAAGAAGGGTTTCACGGACGAGGAGCGCGAGGGCTTCCAGAATTTCATCGATGCCGGCTTCGTCGACACCCTGCGGCTGTTCAAGCAGGGCAACGGCCATTACACCTGGTGGAGTCACTTCGCCAATTCGCGTGCGCGCAACGTGGGATGGAGAATCGATTACTTCCTGGTGTCCTCCGCGCTCAAGGACGCGGTGAAGCATGCCGACATCCACGCGGATGTCATGGGGAGTGATCACTGCCCGATCAGCTTGAAGCTGGAGCTGCCGCGGTGAGGTCAGCCGCGGCGCTGGGCTTTGCCGCGCTGCTGGCCCTGCCGTCACTGCCGCGCGCGGCCGAACCGCCCAGCCGCTTCGGCGTGGATGCGCCGGAGCTGGCGCCGCCGGGTTCGCTGGCGGTGGGCGTGAAGACGCTGCGGCTGGTGCAGCCGGATCAGCCACTGGTGCCCGCGGCGGGCGCAGCGGGGCCCATCGAGCGCCGCGACCGGGTGCTGCAGGTCGATGTCTGGTATCCGGCCGTGGCCGAGAAAGCGGGTCGCAGCCAGCGCAGTCGTGCGCGTTTCGCCAATGGCGGCATCACCGCCGCGCGTGATGCCACGGCGCCGGGCATCGTGTACGAGGCCAGCCTGCCCAGTGAGCCGCCGGCGCCGCCCGCGCATTTCACCATCCCCGGCATCGCGCGCCGTGACGCGCCGGCCCTGGCCGGCGTCTATCCGCTCATCATCGTGTCGCATGGCTACAGCAATGCCACGGTGGCGATGAGCTGGCTGACCGAGAATCTCGCCTCCAAGGGTTACGTGGTGGCCGCCATCCGTCACGAAGATCCGCCCATCACAGACCGCAGCCAATTCTCCAGCGTGCTGCTGCGCCGGCCGCTGGACATCGCCTTCGTGTCCGGCGAGCTGCAGGGCCCGCTGGCGGCGCAGCTCCATCTCGATGCGCAGCGCACGGCATTGGTGGGTTACTCCATGGGTGGCTACGGTGTGCTCACCGCCGGCGGCGCGGAGCTGGATCCCGAGGGCGGCGTGGGCAAAATTCCCGGCGGATTGGGCCTGCCTTACGTGCGTGGCGGCGCCGGGCAGGACCAGGTCCGCGTGCGCAACCTGCGCGCGGTGGTGGCGCTGGCGCCCGCCGGCGCCGCGAGCCATGCCTGGGATGCGCAGGGCCTGCGCGCGCTGCGCGCACCGCTCCTGCTGATCGCGGGCGATGAGGATCGCACCGTCGATTACCGGAGCGGTGCGCTCGCCTTGTTCGAGCAGGCGGTGAATGCGCCGCGTTACCTGTTGACCTTCAAGCATGCGGGCCACGCCATCGGCCTCGACCCCGTGCCCGAGGCCATGCGCGGCAAGCTGTGGGATCTGGACTGGTTCGAGGACCCGGTGTGGCGCAAGGAGCGCATCACCGCCATCGAGGTGCATTTCATCACCGCGTTCCTGGACCGCCAGGTCAAGGGCGAGGAGTCGCGCGCCGCCTATCTTGAGGTGGCGGCCGAGGACTCGGACGCGGGCCAGTGGCCGGCGGCACGCGTGGCGGGTTATGCTGATTTCAGTCCGGGCAATGGCGAGATCAGCGTGTGGAAGGGGTTTCAGCGCAACCATGCCGCGGGTTTGTCGCTGCGGCATGCCGCGCCGGCGAGCATCCCCTAAGGGATATCCCGGATACGGATGCGCTCGATGCGGCCCAATGTGATACTCAACATCAAAGCGCCGGTGCGGCGTTCTCGCGCGAGGAGTGCTGAATCATGAGTTATTCGCTGAAGAAGATCCTGTTGGCCGTGGCCGATGCCGGCGCCAAGAACGCCATCACGCGGGCCGCGCAGATCGCGCAACGCAGTCATGCGCGCATCGAGCTGTACAGCGCGGTCAAGCCGGTGACCCAGTTCATCACCGGCAAGGCACGGGCGCTGGATGCGTCCAAGGCGCGCCTGGATCAAAAGCTTAAGGAACTGGAAGGCGTGGCCAAGCGCCTGCGCGCCGACGGGCTCAGCGTGAGCTGCCAGGCGGACTTGGAGTACTCGCCCGCGGATGGCATCCTGCGCCGGGTCAAGGCCGCGCGACCCGACCTGGTGGTCATCCAGGCGCACAAGCACGGCTTGCTGGCGCGGCTGATGCTGTCGCAGACGGATTTCGATCTCATCCGCCGCTGCCCCGTGCCGCTGCTCATCGTCAAGACCGCGCAGCCCGCGGGCCGCCCGTCCATGCTGGCGGCGCTCGATCCCTGGCACGTCGGTGGCAAGCCCGCGGCGCTGGATGAGCACCTGGTGGAGGTGGCGCACGCCGTGTCGCAGGGACTGGGCGCGAAGCTCCATGCCGCCCACGTGCACGC
>JAFEGC010000613.1 GCA_018240265.1 Pseudomonadota bacterium
ATTGTCCGCACAGCGCGCGCCGCGCCGAATCCGCCTCGAAGTGCCAGGGCGCGCGCGGCTTGAACGGACGGGGCGTGGCGGACTGCAGCGCCGCTGGCACCGGCGCATCGTCGGCGATCAGGATCTCCGCCGGGCGCAGCCGTTCCAGTTCCGCATCCACCGCTTGCTCGCTGGGCAGCGCCATGACCCAGAAGCGGCCCGCGGCTAGATCCAACCAGGCCAGGCCAAAGGCATGCCCGCCACGAGCGAGGCTGGCCAGCAGCGTCTCACGCCGCTCGTCCAGCAGCGCATCGTCGGTGACCGTGCCCGGCGTAACCACCCGCACCACTTCGCGCTGCATCGGACCCTTGATCTTGCCCGGCTCGCCGCGTTGCTCGCAGATGGCCACCGACTGACCCAAGCGCACCAGTTTCTGCAAATACGAGTCCACGCTCGCCGCCGGAACGCCGGCCATCGGGATCGGCGCGCCGGCCGAAGCGCCGCGCTGGGTCAGGGCGATGTCGAGGAGCGCCGCGGCTCGCCGCGCGTCCTCATAGAACATCTCGTAGAAATCCCCCATGCGGTAGAACAGCAGCACATCGGGGTACTGCGCCTTGATGCGCAGGTACTGCTGCATCATCGGCGTGTGCTGGGATAGATCGGCGCTGCTCGACATAGGCGCCGCGCAGGGTAGCATGGCGCCATGTCCGACGACCGGAGCCTGTACCGCCTGAGCGCCGACCTCGGCCGTCGCCTGCTGGCGCGCGGCTGGTTCGTCAGCACCGCCGAGTCCTGCACCGGCGGCTGGGTGGCCAAGGCCCTGACCGATGTGGCCGGCAGCTCGCAGTGGTTCTCCACGGGCTGGGTCAGCTACGGGAACGAGGCCAAGCGGCAGCTGCTCGGGGTGTCCAAGGTGCTGCTTGCGCGCCACGGCGCGGTGAGCGAACCGGTGGTGCGAGCCATGGCGCGGGGCGCGCTGCGGCGCTCGGGTGCGCAGCTCGCGGTGGCCATCAGCGGCATCGCGGGGCCGGGCGGCGCGGTGCCGGGCAAGCCGGTGGGCACGGTGTGGTTCGCCTGGGCGCGGCGCGAGGTTCACAGCATCGAAGTATGGGCACTGCGACGGCGTTTTTCCGGCAGCCGCCGTGCCGTGCGCGAAGCCTCGGTACGGCTCGCGTTGCAGCGATTGCTCACACTTTAGACGCGTCTTATACAGTAGTCGCGAAGCTCTCGTACTGTATAAGAATTTCTGAAAATCTCGGTAAAAACAGCGGATTTTGCAGCTGCGTCGCGCGTCGGATGTGAAATAATATGTCCATCCTCGCAGTAAGGAATTCGTATGGAAGACAATCGCAAGAAGGCTCTCGCCGCAGCGCTGGGCCAGATCGAAAAGCAGTTCGGCAAAGGCTCGGTCATGCGCCTGGGCGATGCCGGCGCGACCTATGAGGTCGACACCATTCCCACCGGCTCGCTGGGCCTGGACATCGCGCTGGGCGTGGGCGGCATTCCGCGCGGACGCGTCATCGAGATCTTCGGACCCGAGTCCTCGGGCAAGACCACGCTGACGTTGCAGATCATCGCCTCGGCGCAGGCCAACGGCGGCACTGCCGCCTTTGTCGATGCCGAGCATGCGCTCGATCCGGTGTATGCTGAGAAGCTCGGCGTCAAAGTCAACGACCTGCTGGTGTCGCAGCCGGATACGGGCGAGCAGGCGCTGGAAATCACCGACATGCTGGTTCGTTCCGGCGCGGTGGACGTGGTGGTGGTGGACTCCGTGGCCGCGCTCACCCCGAAGGCGGAAATCGAGGGCGAGATGGGCGACTCGCACATGGGTCTGCAAGCTCGGCTCATGTCGCAAGCGCTGCGCAAGCTTACCGGCAACATCAAGCGTTCCAACACCATCGTCATTTTCATCAACCAGATCCGCATGAAGATCGGCGTGATGTTCGGCAACCCGGAAACCACCACCGGCGGCAATGCGCTGAAGTTCTACGCCTCGGTGCGTCTGGACATCCGCCGCATCGGCGCCATCAAGTCCGGCGAGGAAGTGGTCGGTTCGCAGACCCGGGTCAAGGTGGTCAAGAACAAGGTGGCGCCGCCGTTCCGCGAGACCGAGTTCGAGATCATGTACGGCACCGGCATTTCCAAGGAAGGCGAGCTCATCGAACTCGGCGTGTTGCACAACCTGGTGGAGAAGTCGGGCTCCTGGTACAGCTACAAGGGCGAGCGCATCGGCCAGGGCAAAGACAATGCCCGGGTGTTCCTGCAGCAGCACAAGGATATCGCCCAGGACATCGAGCAGCAGCTGCGCGCCAAGCTCATCCCGGAAAAGGCAACCATGAACCGCAACCTGGCGGAAGTGCGCGAGGCCTGAGGGTCCCGCCTGCTGGTGCCGGTAGCGCCACTTGAGCAGGTCGGCCGCGTGTCCGCCCGGTTGTTCTCGTGCGGCGCTTAGGCGTAGACCCTGAGGATGCCCGGGCGGCCCGGGTCGCCGCGCTGGACATGCTGGCGCGGCGCGATCTGCCCGCCGCCCAGGTCATCGAGCGGCTGGAGCGGCGCGGCTATGCGCCGGCCACCGCCGCCGCGGTCGCGGCCGTACTGGTCACCGAAAACCTCGTCAACGAACGCCGTTACGTGGAGCACTTCGTGGCCTATCATGCCGGCCGCGGGCAAGGACCGATACGGGTGCGAGCGGAGCTGCGCCAGGACGGCGTCGATCCCATCCTGATCGATGAGTTCATCGACGCCTATGCGGAGTGGGAGGCGCGGGCCCGCGAGGCCCGGCAGAAGAAATTTGGCCCGCACGTATGCGATGATTACACGGAAAAAGCGCGGCAGTCGCGCTTTCTGGCGTACCGGGGATTCACCGGCGCGCAGATTCGATCGGCATTGGATTTCGACCCGGACGACCATGAAACGTGATTTGAAGTTGAGGAGCATGACCGTCGCGGAAATCCGCGCTTCCTTTTTGGAGTTCTTTCGCAAGAACGGTCACACCGTGGTCCCATCCAGCCCGCTGGTACCCGGCAATGACCCCACGCTCCTGTTCACCAATGCCGGCATGGTGCAGTTCAAGGACTGCTTCCTGGGCAAGGACAAGCGCGACTACACTCGCGCCGCCAGCTCGCAGCGCTGCGTGCGCGCCGGCGGCAAGCACAACGACCTGGAGAACGTGGGCTACACCGCCCGGCACCACACCTTCTTCGAGATGCTGGGCAATTTCAGCTTCGGCGACTACTTCAAGCGCGAGGCCATCCACTACGCCTGGAATTTCGTCACCGTCACGCTGGGCATCCCGAAGGAGCGCCTGTGGGTCACGGTGTTCCGCGAGGACGAGGATGCCGCCCGCATCTGGGTGGAGGAAATCGGCATCGACCCCACGCGCTGCACTCGCATGGGCGAGAAGTCCAATTTCTGGGCCATGGGCGAAACCGGTCCGTGCGGGCCGTGCACCGAGATCTTCTTTGATCATGGACCCGACATTGCCGGCGGTCCGCCGGGTTCCCCGGAGGAAGAAGGCGACCGGTACGTGGAGATCTGGAACCTGGTGTTCATGCAGTACGACCGTGCCGCAGACGGCACGCTCACCCCGCTCCCCAAACCTTCGGTGGACACGGGCATGGGCCTGGAGCGCATCTGCGCCGTCATGCAGGGCGTGCACAGCAACTACGACATCGATCTGTTCAAGGCGTTGATCCGCGCCGCCGCCGAGGTCACCGGCGCGCAGGACCTGCAATCCTCCAGCCTGCGCGTCATTGCCGATCACATCCGCGCCTGCAGCTTTCTCATCGTCGATGGGGTGGTGCCCTCGAACGAAGGCCGCGGCTACGTGCTGCGGCGGATCATCCGCCGCGCCATCCGCCACGGTTACAAGCTAGGGCAGACCCAGCCATTCTTCCACAAGCTCGTGCCCAGTCTCGCTCAGGAGATGGGCGCGGCCTACCCCGAGCTGGTGGAGGCCGAGCCACGGGTCATGCAGGTGCTGGCGCAGGAGGAAGATCGGTTCGCCGAGACGCTCACCACCGGTATGGCGCTGCTCGATGCGGAAACCGCCAAGCTCACCTCCCGGGTCATTCCCGGCGAGGTGGTGTTCAAGCTGTACGACACCTATGGCTTTCCCTTGGATCTGACGGCTGATGTTGCGCGCGAACGCAACTTGGACGTGGACCGGACCGGCTTCGAAGCCGCGATGGAGGCGCAGCGGGATCGGGCCCGGGCGGCGAGCAAGTTCGGCGCGGACCTGCGCGAGACGGTGCAACTTGCGGGCAAGACCGACTTTCTGGGCTACGAGAAGCTCGGCAGCGCCGGGCGCGTCACGGCCCTAATCGCCGATGGCGTACAAGTGCACGAACTACAGGCAGGCCACGCTGGGCGCGTGGTGCTGGACCGGACGCCTTTCTATGCCGAAAGCGGCGGCCAAGTGGGCGATACCGGGCGCTTGACCAGCGGTGGGGCGGTGTTCATGGTGCAGGACACGCAGAAAATCAGCGCCTCCTTCGCCCATGTGGGCGTGCTCGAATCCGGCACGTTGCGGGTGGGCGATGCGGTGCAGGCCCAGGTCGACGAACAGCGCCGCACCGACATCATGCGTAACCACAGCGCCACGCACCTGCTGCACGCCGCGCTGCGTCAAGTGCTGGGTAAGCACGTGTTGCAGAAGGGTTCACTGGTGGCGCCCGATCGGCTGCGTTTCGACTTCTCGCACCACCAGGCCGTGACGCCGGCCGAGCTGCAGCGCATCGAAGAACTGGTGAACGAGCAGATTCGCCGCAACGCCGCGGCCGCCATCGAGCTCATGGGCTTCGATGAGGCGGTGGCCGCCGGCGCCATGGCGCTGTTCGGCGAGAAGTACGAGCACGAGGTGCGCGTGCTGCGCCTGGGCGATTTTTCCATGGAATTGTGCGGCGGCACGCACGTGAGCCGTGGCGGCGACATCGGGTTTTTCAAGATCGTCGCCGAGTCGGGTGTGGCGGCCGGTGTGCGCCGCATCGAGGCGCTGACTGGCAGAGGCGCCTACGACTGGGTGCAGAAGACCGACCAGACCCTGCGCGACATCGCCGCCCTGGTGCGTGGCTCGCGCGAGGAGGCCGAGGACAAGGTGCGCGAGCTCATGGAACGTGCGCGCCGCCAGGACAAGGAGATTCAGCAGCTCAAGGCCAAACTCGCCAGCGGGCAGGGCGGAGACATCGCGAGCCAGGCGGTGTCGGTGGAAGGCATCAAGGTGTTGGCGACACAGATCGACGGTGCGGATGCCAAAGCATTGCGTGACGCGCTGGATCGCCTCAAGGACAAGCTCGGCTCCTCGGTGGTGGTGTTGGGGGCGGTGGAGGCCGGCAAGGTGGTACTGGTGGCCGGCGTTTCGGCGGATTTGACCGCGCGGCTCAAAGCTGGCGATCTGGTGGGCGCCGTGGCCTCGCAGGTCGGAGGGCGCGGCGGCGGCCGGCCGGATTTCGCCCAGGCCGGCGGCATCCAGCCCGAAAACCTGGAAGCGGCCCTGGCCAGCGTTGCATCGCTGGTGCGTACTCGTCTGGGCCTGGCGGCCTGATTCCAGCGGCGTGGCGCTGATCGTACAGAAGTACGGCGGTACCAGCGTCGGCTCGCTTGCCCTGATCCACAACGTTGCGGCACAGGTTGCCCGAGTCCATGCGCGCGGGGATGGCATCGTGGTGGTCGCCTCGGCAATGGGCGATGAAACGGACCGGTTGCTCGACCTGGCGCGCGCGCTCATCCCTCATCCCGAACCGCGCGAGTTGGACGCGCTGCTGGCCACCGGCGAGCAGGTATCCGTGGCGCTGCTGGCCATGGTGTTGTGCAGCATGGACATTCCCGCCCGGTCGTACACCGGCGCGCAGGTACGGGTGCGAACCTCCGCCGTCCATGGCAAGGCTCGCATCGAGGGCATCGACACTGAGCGGCTGCGCGCCGATCTGCAGGCCGGCCGGGTGCCGGTGGTCGCCGGCTTCCAAGGCGTGAGCGAGCATGGCGATATCACCACCATCGGCCGTGGTGGTTCGGATACCACGGCGGTGGCGCTGGCCGTAGCCTTGAAGGCGGACGAATGCCAGATCCTGACCGACGTCGACGGCGTATTCACTACCGATCCGCGCATGGTGCCGCAGGCCCGCTGCCTTGCGCGGGTGAGTTTCGAAGAAATGCTGGAACTGGCGGGGCAGGGATCGAAGGTCCTGCACCTGCGCGCCGTGGAATTTGCCAGGAAGTACAACATGCCGTTGCGCGTGGCCTCCGCATTTCGCCGCGGCGCCGGCACCTTGATCTGCGAGGAGGAATCCACTGTGGAAGCACCCGTCGTGTCCGGCATCGCCTTCAATCGGGATGAGGCCGAGTTCAGCATTTTCGGGCTGCCGGATGAACCGGGGACCGCCTACCGGTTACTCAAACCCGTGTCCGATGCCAACATCGAGGTGGACATGATTGTGATCAGCGCCTCCCCCCAGGGACGAAGCGACTTGTCTTTTACGGTGCACCGCGATGATTATGTTCAAACGAAGCGGATCATCGAAGCCATCTTGAAGGGTTTCCCTGAATCCACGCTGGAGGCTACGGACCGGGTGGCGAAATTGTCCGTGGTCGGGGTGGGTATGCGCTCCCACGCCGGCGTGGCCGCCCGATTATTCGAGACCATGGCGCGCGAAGCCATCAATGTCAGGCTGGTATCGACCTCCGAAATCAAGATTTCGCTGCTGGTCGAGGAGGAGAAGCTGGAGCGCGCGGTGCGCGCTTTACATACAACCTACGCATTATCCGTCCAGGATTGAAGTTCTGTGAAACCGAATGCTTTTTCTTGTATTCTCCGCATGAATACCAGTTGACTCGAAGGTTGGGCGCATCTGGCGATGCATCACCATCGGTCCGGGAGTTTCTATGTTGATATTGACCAGACGTGTAGGCGAGACGGTGATGATCGGCAACGATGTCACTGTGACCGTTCTTGGCGTCAAAGGTAACCAGGTTCGCATTGGAGTGAACGCCCCCAAGGACGTGTCC
>JAFEGC010000061.1 GCA_018240265.1 Pseudomonadota bacterium
CGGCGCTGATCCTGCTGCTGCTGCTGCGGGTGACTGTGGGCGCCGCGCATCTGGACGATGCCGTGGTGGAAATCGCGGTGCGCCTGCTCAGCGCCTACATCATCGTGCGCATCGGCGTGCTGGTGTTCGAAACCAGCCTGGGCGAGAAGTCCTGGCTGCGCAGCCTGGAATCGCGCGCCGCCCTTATCATCTGGCTGGGCGTCGCGGCCGAGATGCTCGACTGGCTGGACCCGATCGTCGACGCGCTGGACCACGTCGGCATCACCGCCGGACACAACCGCATCACCCTGTGGTCCATCATGAAGCTGCTGTTCACGCTCACCATTTTCATGGTGGTGGCGACCTGGGTGGGCCGCTGGATCGAGCGGCGGCTGATGAAATTGCAGTCGGTCGCCCTGTCCACGCGCATCGGCATTTCCAAGTTCGTCAGCGCAGTGCTCATCGGTCTGTCCATGCTGTTGGGTTTGAACGCCGCCGGCGTGGACCTGACCGCACTCACCGTGCTCACCGGCGCCATCGGTCTGGGGCTGGGCTTTGGCCTGCAGTCCATCGCCGCCAATTTCGTCAGCGGTTTCGTGCTGCTCATGGACCGCTCCATCAAGCCCGGCGATGTCATCAGCTTCACCGGACAGACCGGCACCAGTACCGACGGCTTCGGCTGGGTGCAGGAACTGCGTGGCCGTTACGTGGTGGTGCGCGACCGCGACGGCGTGGAAATGCTGGTGCCGAACCAGCACCTGATTTCGAACCCCGTGATCAACTGGAGCTACACCGATCCACGCGTGCGCCTGAAGCTGCCCATCCGCATCAGCTACCAGGACGACCCGGAGCTGGCGCTGCAGCTGCTGATCCAGGCCTGCGAGGGGCAGCGCCGGGTACTGCACGAGCCGCTGCCGGTGTCGCGCCTGATGCACTTCGGCGAAAACGGCATCGACCTGGAGCTGCGCTTCTGGATCTCCGACCCGCAGGAAGGCGTCAACAACGTGCGCTCCGAGGTCAACCGCACCATCTGGCGCCTGTTCAAGGAAAACGGCATCACCATCCCGATCGCGCAGCGCGCGGTGTACCTGCGCCCCGCCGCCGATCCGGATTGAGCGGCGTGGCGGATCAACCCGAGCCTGCCGTGGAGGTGCCGCATCGCCAGCTCTCGCCGGAGGCGCTGCGCGGCGTCATCGAGTCCTTCGTGCTGCGCGAGGGCACCGATTACGGCGAGCGCGAGGTTACGCTTGCGCAGAAGGTGGCGCATGTGATGCGCCAGCTCGAGCGCGGCGAGGCACGGCTATTATTCGATCCCAATACCGAGAGCGTGCACATCGCCCCGGTGGCGCACGGCCACAGCACCGGCTGAGACGCAAAATCCCATGTCCGCGCCACTGCCGCCCGTGCCCGATGCCGACCTGGAATGGAAATTCATCCGGGCCGCAGGTCCCGGCGGCCAGAACGTCAACAAGGTGGCCAGCGCCGCGCAACTGCGCTTCTGGCTTGCGCAGAACCAGACCCTGCCGGCGGCGGTGAAGCAGCGCCTGCGGCGCCTCGCGGGCCAGCGCCTGAACGAGGACGGCAGCATTCTCATCACCGCCCGCGGCGAACGCAGCCAGGAGCAGAACCGGCGCGATGCGCTTGCGCGTCTGGCGCGGTTGATCGAGGCTGCCCGTGCCGAACCCAAGCCGCGCAAGGCAACGCGCCCGACACGCGCCTCGCAACGCAGGCGCGTAGAGTCCAAGAAGCGGCACGGTGACACCAAGCGCTCGCGCGCCGCCCGCGACTGGGACTGAGAGGCGCTCGCCCGCGCTCCGCCGAGCCTAGCGGGAATCCTTGGAATCGCCGCCCTCGGCCGCCTCGATACCCTGACGGGTGGCTTGCGCCTGCGCATCCACCGTGCCCTGCACGGCGCGGGCACGATCCATGGTCTGGGTCAGAGGATCGAACACCGTCTGCGGCGGCGGTGCCGGCGGCGGAGGCGGTTCGTGCTGCGCGCAGCCGGCGAGGAGCGTGGCAAGGAGGAGCGACACCGAAGCGACAGGTAGTGGCATGAGAACTTCCGCGGCGGCCGGACGATAGGGCGAGTGTACAATCGTCGCTGGCAACCCGTCATCCGGAGTCGTGAATGACCCGTCTTCCACTTATCTCGCTGGCGCTGATCTGCTGGCGTCCGGCCTGCGCCGCCATCGACATGGACACCGCCGCGCGCATCTACGAAGCGGCCGCCGTGCGCGACCAGGTTCGCGCCAGCCTGTCGGCGATGCCAGGCCGCATCCGCGACATGTTCGTGGCCGAAGCGAAGACGCCGCTCACCGAGGCGCAGCTCAGCGCCATCAAGGACGCCGCCGCACGCGGCTTCCGCATCGATGTGTTCGAGCCGGCCGCCATCGCCGCGCTGGCCGAGCAGTTGGATGAACCCACGGCCAAGAAAGTGCTGAAATTCCTGAGCGGCGAGCTCGGCACCCGCATGGTGGCGGCCGACAAGGCACTGTCAAGTCTCGATGAACCCACGATCGACAAGGTCATGTCCGGCGAGGTCAAGCCGCCCGGCTCGCCCGGCCGCGAGGCGCTGTTCGGCAAACTCGAAGCCGCGGCCCGCTCCACCGAATCGACGGTGCAGATCTTCTCCAGCATGGGCCGCGCCGTGGCCATCGGCACGGCCATCGGCACCGGCGCCGATCCGGCCGCGGTGGAACAACGCTCGCACAAGGCCGCGGATGCGGCCCGTAAGGACCTGGAAAACGGCATGCGCGAGCCGCTGCGTCGTTACATGACCTACGGCTATCGCGACCTGAGCGATGCGGAGCTGCGCCAGTTGCTATCGTTCCTGCAATCCAAGGTCGGCACCCGTTACGTCAACGCCTATACGGCCGCCATGGCTGCGGGCTTCGACTCCATGGGCAAACGTTGCGGTGAGCAGCTCGGCGGTTCGCTCCGCGACCTGGCGCAGGCCCAAGCCCAGACACAAACCCTGCAGCCGGCGCCCCCCGCTACGACACCCGCGCAGCAATAGCGGCGCGACGGCGCGCCCTTCGGCTCTGAGGCGCGGGTTACCGCGTCGATGATGGCGCAGCGGTTTGCCGGATCGATCACGGCTCCAACCGGCCCGCAAGGTACCGGCGCAGCAACTGGCAAATCGCGGGAATCTGATCCTGCAGCCGGTGATCCGAATCCAGCACGTGCAATTCGGCGCCCTGCTCGCGCGCCCAGCGGATGCTGTGCTCCACCGGCACGATGTCGTCCCGCCAGCCATGTACGATGGCGGCGGGGCATGGCACGCGTTGCGGCGTGTAACTTTCCAGACCCGGCATGTAAAACGCCGGCGCCAACAGAAACAGACCACGCGCGTTCAGCGGCTGCGCCGCCGCGGCGCTGACATGTCCACCCATGCTGGAACCGGCCAGGTACAAGGGCCCCGTCCATGCGCGCGCGCAGTCCAGGAGCTTGGCCACGCGCGCCGACGCATCGTCCATGCCCTGATAATCCACCGACTCCACCGCCAGGCCCAGCTCGCGGCCGACCTGTGCCATGGCCAGGATCTTGGAGCCCCACGGACCGCTTTCCTTGCCGTGGGAAAACACCAGCCGGGGCTGCGCCGCACTCATGCGGCGTGACGATGCGGGGAAACGCGACGGTTCAACTCGGCGCCGCGCCGCGCCCTGGCTCGCTCAAAGCTTCTCATCGGCCCACTGGTCCGCGTGATACGTGGTGTACACCAGCACCGTGGCGGGGAGATTGCCCAGGTGTTGCTGGATCAGCGGCTCGACCTCGCTCCATTGCAGGCCGCCCACGCCGGTGGCCAGCTTCGGCAGCGCGACGCTCTTCCAGCCCTCCTTCTCCACCAGCTTGTGCAGCGCCTTGAGCGCGTGCCCGACGTGGCTCGCCAAGGCGGGGCCCGGGCGCCCGCCGTGAGCCGGCGCCGGCTGCTGGGTGAACAGACTGACCACGTGCTTGCCGTCGGCCCCCATCCAGCTCCACAGGCCGCCGCTCTGGGGCGACTGGGTCTTGCAGTAGTGGCGGAAATCCTTGTACAGAGCCGGCCATTTCTCGCGCAGTGCCAAGGCCAGCCCCTGGTGAAAATCATCGTGCGGGCTGACGCCGTGCGCGATGGCGGTGGCACGGCTGAGCAGGATATCCCCCGATACGTATCGAATCATCATGTAGCTCCTGGTCGATGGATGGCATGAGTGGATCATGCGCAAAGCGGTGCCCGGAATACGTACATTTACGCCCGCGCGGACCACCATCATGGCAGATGGCACGCCAGATCGTGCACGGGTTCACAAATTCGATTCAAGTCGGCAGCCTGCGCGGCCGTTTCACATGCATGGCCTTGGATGAAGAACGGGCGTCCGCCACCCTGCCGGTCGCGGCCGATGCGCTGCGCGATTGCGCCGCGCTGCAGCCGATGGATGTGCCCACGCTGCAGGCGCTGGCCGCGGCGGCCGCGCATTTCTCGCTGCCCGCCGGTCGGGTGTTGTTCGACGCGGGTAGCCGGCCCGACGGCCTGTACCTGGTGGTGGGCGGACGGCTGGGCGTGCAACGCGAGCCCGGCACGGAATGGTTAAGCAGCATCGGCCGCGGCGAGCTGATCGGCGAATCGGGTTGGCTGCTGGGCGAGCCGCGCAGCGCACGCATCGTGGCGCTGCGCGACAGCGAGTTGCTGTGGATCGAGGCCGAGGCGCTGCACCGTATCGCCGGCGCCGCCCCTACCTTGGCGCTGGCGTTGGCGCGCCTGTGCGCGCATCGTCTGCGCCGGCAACATCGCCAGGAACGACGGGTCGCGCATGCCGCCATTTTCACCATCGTACCCAACAGCGTGGAAGTGGATATCGGCAGCCTTGCCACTGCGCTGGCGAGCGAGCTGGGCCGGTTCGGGCGTGCCGAGCTGGTGTGGGATGCGCGCGCCACCTCGCAGCCCTCGGCGTGGTTTCACGCCATCGAGGAGGCCAACGACTACGTCGTGTACGTCGCGCACTCGCACCCTTCGGCCTGGACCCGACAATGCTGCCGGCAGGCCGACACACTGCTGCTGACCGCGGAGGCGGGCGCAGCGGTGCGCCCGTGGCCGCACGTGGAACACACCGGCTCGGACGCCGCCATGGCGCGCACCGAGCTGGTGCTGCTGCACCCCGAGACGCTGCGCGCCGGCGCGCTGCAGCCCTGGATGGGCGCCACCCGCTTCGATCAGCACCATCACATCGTCGACGCCGACGACATCGGCCGGCTGGCGCGTCTGATCAGCCACCGCGGCGTGGGACTGGTGCTGTCGGGCGGTGGCGCGCGCGGCTTTGCTCACCTCGGCGCCATCCGCGCGCTGCGCGAGGCGCGCGTGCCGCTCGACGCCGTCGGCGGGGCCAGCATCGGCGCCATCATCGCGGCCGGTGTCGCCTCCGGCTGGAGCGATGAGGAAATGCGCGAGCGCTATCGCCGCTGCTTCGTGGATACCAATCCGGTAAATGACTACACCTTTCCCTTCGTCGCGCTGGCGCGCGGCCGCAAGGTCTCGCGGCTGCTGCAAGGCGAATTCGGCGAGCAGCGCATCGAGGATTTGCGCACGCCGTTTTTCTGCATCAGCGCCAACCTGAGCTCGGGCCGCGCCACCGAGCACGGCGCCGGCATGCTATGGAACGCGCTGCGCGCCTCGGTGGCCATACCCGGCGTACTACCGCCGGTGTTCAGCGGCGAGGAGGTGCTGGTGGACGGCGCCGCCATCAACAACCTGCCGGTGGACGTGATGCGCCGTCACCAGCCGGGTCAGGTCATCGGCGTGGACGTGGGCGCGGACCGCTCGTTCACCGCCGATGCCTCGCAGGACGAGGGGCCGCCGTTCTGGAAATACTTCGCCCGCTTGGCGGGCGGCAAGAAACGCATCAACATTTTCCAAGTGTTGATGCGCGCCGGCATGATCAACAGCGCCACCGCCGCAGCGGAGCAGCGCAAGCTGGCCGACCTGTTGCTGAAGCCCACGCTGGCAAACATCGACTTGCTGAACTGGAAGGCCTTCGACCGCGCGGTCGAGGCCGGCTACGAGCACGCCTGCCGCGCGCTGGAAACCGCCTCGCTGCCGCGTTTGCCAAGCGTTCCGCAGGCCCCGGCGCGCGCGAACTCGCTGCAGCGCGAGCTGGAGCGGCGCTTGCAGAATCCGCACCCGCGGCCAGCCGCTCAGGCGCTGAAGCGCCCCGCCAGTTGATCGACCCAGCTGAGCTGTTGCGGGTCGAGGTCCTCGCCCGGCAGCGGATGATAATGCGAGGAAGTCAGCCGGTTCAGGCTCGCGGTCTTGACCTTGCTGCCCGTGACCGAATGCGAAATGATGAAGCTATGGAATTCGCCGGGTCGGAGCGCCGCGAAGCCGACCAGAATGTTGAAACCCTGCGCGGCCCGTTCGGGTGGATTGAGCCGCTCATCGCAGATCAGGTAGTAGGCATCGCCCTCGGCGCGGCCGAGGAACGCGCCCTCCTCGTTCAACGCTTCCAGGAATTCCGTGATCTGCCGTTGCACCTGGGTGGCGATGTCGGGCACCGCCGGCGTGAACACCACCCAGCGGGTGCCCCGCTCGATGCTGTTGATGATGAACAGGGCCAGCCGGCGGGCCGAGAGGTATTTCCAGTCGGCGCTGGCGGCGCTGCCCGCGGCCAGGGTGCGTGGGCTCGCTAGAATTCCGGAACTGCGCGTGGCCAGGAGCGTGTTGACGCCGAGCGCCGCCAGACGCATGCGCCGCTCGTCGCTCACCGTGACGCTGGGCCGAAAACCCGGCCGCAGCACCGGCTCCTCGCCCTCCGCCGCCGACCACACCGGCCAGGACTCATCCGAGCGCGCCAGCATCCCCGCCACGGCACCGCAGGGCGCAAACGATTCGAACCGGCCGCGGAGTTTGTCGTGCGCAAGAATACGGGGGAAATACATCAGCGCGTTTTCGCTGGCGATATCCCAGGAACGCATGCCCCGAATGGCATCGTCCGCGTTGTGCCAATCGGCCGGGGGATCCACGACCAGCAGCGAGCGGCGCTCCTTGCAGTAGCGCGCCGCCACCAGCAACGCGCTCGGTCCGACGTCCTGCTCGCGTGACAGCGGCGGCAGGCACAGAAAATTGAACTGCTCGATCTGCTCGAGCGCGAACAGCCCCGTGCCGCGCGCCGAAGATCCGATGAGATCGTAATCGGTCAGGGGAGCGCCGTCGTCGCCGTCCGACCCCGAATTGACGTAGCCGACGGCACAACCGCTGGTCGCATCCAGGGTGCAGCGCGGCCGTGAGGTCGGTATCGGTCCCACCAGCTGCACCAGCTCGGACTCCTGCAATGCCTGCGACAGGGGCTGATCAGCATCCTCGCGCAGCGACACGGCGCGGAAAATCTCCTGGTCCTCGACATGCTCGGTGCCGTGCGAACGCACCCGCTGCACGGTGAGATTGAAGCCGTCGCGATCCGCGGTCGGAATGTTGTCGTAGTCGACGCAGGCGCGCAGGAATTCGCGTGTACCCGGGCGCCGCGCCGCCAGGCGCAGAGGCGTGGCGACGCCCGGCGTGGCGACGTCCGGCGCATCCTGCGTGGGCAGCGCTAGCGTGGCGGAACGAGCGCCATTGGCCACCCGCACCACGTAGGCCTCACGCCCACCGTTGTCGAAGAACTGCTCCACCGCGTAACCCAGCGGGCTTGGCTGCCACAGGCCGCCGAATTCCTTCGTAAACTCGGCAAAGCTTCTCAGCCGGACGGGACGATCGAGCGGACCGCGCAGCGTGCGGCCGACGAAGGCGGTGATGGCGGTGGGCGCACGCGGAATGGATTGTTCCGGCCCACTTTCTTCTCTGACCTGGATACCCAGGGAACTCGCCAATGCCACATCGAATCCCTTGCACGGGTTTGGCGAACTCTATCACAACGGATGCACGGCGCACCTCGCGTGTGGGCGGGCGCATCAAGTGCGCGGGTGACTCAACGGCCTGGTCGCGGCGATATATCTGCCGCGCGGCGGGCGGATGCGTGCTGTTCCTGTCGCAGCCGTTCTTCTTCCTGCGCCTGTTGCGATTCCAGGCGCTTACGCTCGATTTCCTCGAGCATGATTTTCAACCACTCGGTGACGCGCGGTGCGGCCATGCGGCGCTCAGTGCACGGTCGGTGCCGGTGCCTCGGCAGCAGCCACCGGCGCGGGATCGGGCTTGTTGCGGCCGCCCAGCAATTCGTTGAAGGTTTTTTCATCCACCAGCAGTCCGCTCTTGCCGTCCCAGTTCGAGCCCAGCGGCAGCTCGTTCTCAACCTCGCGCGCCTCGGCCAACACGGCGTCGACGCCGCCGCGCTCGCCGGTGACCGGAACCGGCACGCCGCGCGGCGCATGCGCGAATTGTCCTACCTCGTCCCAGTCGATCTCCTGGTCATGGTCGGCGATGCGCTTGCGCAGCTTCGGCGCCAGCAACCGGTCGAGCAGGCGCTTGCGATTCTTCGACCAGTCGCGCTTGTCGTCCTCCATCACGGCATAGGCCTGCAGGTAGAGCTTGCCCTCATGCCAGCCGAACACGTAGGGCTGGTTCACCACCGTCACCTTGGTGCCGATGGGGACGATCTCGAACAACACCGCGATGTCCTCGGGATACAGCCGGATGCAGCCGTGGCTGGAGCGCATGCCCACGCCATAGGGCTTGTTGGTGCCGTGCACCAGGTAGCTCGGCCAGCCCAGGCGGAACATGTACTGCCCCAGCGGATTGTCGGGGCCTGCCGGCACCTTGGCCGGCAGGATGTCACCGTCCTGTGCGTGCTCCTGCCGCACCGACTTCGGCACCACCCACACCGGGTCCTTCTGGCGGCTGACAATCTTGGTAGTGCCCTCGGGCGTCTTCCAGCCCACCCGGCCGATGCCGATGGGATGGGTGATGACGGTCTGCTTCTCCCCCTTCTTGTGCGGTGGGAAGTAGAAAACGCGCATGGCCGCCACGTTCACCACCAGACCCTCGTGCGGCGCCGCGGGCAGGACAAAACGCGTGGGCACGACCACCTCACGTCCCACCCCGGGCAGCCAGGGATCCACACCGGGATTGGCAAGCAGCATTTCCTCATAACCGATGTCGAAGCGGCGCGCGATGTCCGGCAGGGTGTCATCCTTGCCCACCTTGGTTTTCTGCACGTAGCCCACGACTTCATCGCCATCGCCCTCGAGCACGAACTTGTGTGTGGCCTGGGGCGCCGGCAGCGCGGGTGGCGGCGGTGGAGGCGGCACGGGCTTGGCCCGATCCTTGTCCGACGAACGCAGCAAGGAGCAACCCTGCAACGCAAGCGCGCCCGCCAGCAACGTGGCGGCGAGGCCGCGGGTCGGAACGGAGTGCAAACTCATGCGGCTAGTCTAGCGCTTTCGGGAGGGGGCCGGCCCGCTGTCGCTGGCTGGCGCCGCCGCGATGTCACCCTCACAACAGTACGGGCCGGTCGGGCAGCTCGTTGGTGGAGCGACCGGGTTGCGCGGGGAAATGCCGCGCCAAGAGGCTCCCCACGGCTTCCACTCCTGCCACCGAGCCTTCGCGGAACCGTCCCGCGCGAAAGTGCTCCTCCATCAGGTGGCACACCGCTTCCCACTGCGCAGCCGTCACGCGCCCGGACAGGCCACGGTCGGCGATGATCTCGACATTGCGATCGGCGAGCTGCAGGTAGATCAGCACACCGTTGTTGTGCTCGGTGTTCCACACGCCCAGATGCGAAAACACCAGCTGCGCATGTTGGCGGGGTTCGACATCTTTCCAGATCACCGGCAGTGGGAGCGAAGTCTCGATGGCGAAGCGGATCTCCCCGTCGTGCGCTTTCTCGGTCTGCGCGATGGCGGCTTCGATGGCATCCAGCGTAGCGACGGGAAACTGCCGCCGCGTGTTCCATTGCATGGCCAGCACATGGCGCAGCACTCGTCCGGCCTTCATCACCAGCCTCCCGAAGCGCCGCCGCCACCGAAGCGTCCACCGCCGCCGCCGAAACCGCCACCTCCGCCAAAACCGCCGCCGCCAAAACCTCCTCCGCCCAGGCCACCGCCTCCCAACCCGCCCCAGCCGCCGCCCCAGCCACCGCCGCGGTTCGACCAGCCGCGCGAGGAACCCAGGGCGAGAGAGAACAGGAAGGCCAGCACCCCCGCTCCCAGACCGATGGGCAGCAGGTGACTGAGCAGCCAGGCGATGCCACCGGCAAGGGAGCCGGCGGCAACCGAACCCAGCGTTCGGCCGAAGATGGCGCGCAGGATACCGCTGGCTACGAACACCACCACCAGGAGCAGTGGCAGGAGATTGAACAGGCCCTGGGAATTCTCCCAGCGCCGATCCGGCTCGGGCAGCGATTCGCCGTTGACCACGCGAATCATCTGTTCGACTCCGGCTTCCACGCCGCCATCGAAATCACCCTGCCTCAGGTGCGGAGTGATGGTCTCGGCGATGATGCGTTTGGCGGTGATGTCGGGCAGCGCGCCCTCCAGCCCGTAGCCCACCTCGATGCGCATGCGCCGATCGTCCTTGGCGATGATGAGGATGGCGCCGTCATCGACGCCCTTGCGCCCGAGCTTCCAGCTGTCGGCGACGCGGATGCCGAACTGCTCGATGTCCTCGGGCTGGGTGCTGGGCACGATGAGCACGGCGATCTGGCTGCCCTTGCGCGCCTCCAGGTCCTTGAGCTGCGCCTCGATGCGCGAGACGGCCTCGCCGGACAGCGTGCCGGTGAGATCGGTGACCCGCGCATTGAGCGGCGGCACCGGCACCTGCGCATGCAGGCCGAACGCCCACAGCAGCAGGCCGCCGAACAACAGGGTGAGGCGCGTGCTCATGGCGGTGAGGGCGTGCGCGCCACCCCCAAGCTCTAGCGCGAGGACGGCGCCGGCGCGGGCGTCGTGGCGGGCGCGGCCCCGAAATCCACGCTCGGCGGCTTGGAAATGGTCGCCTCGTTCTCCACGGTGAAATTGGGCTTCGGCTTGTAGCCGAACACCATGGCCGTGAGGTTCTGCGGGAAGGAACGCACGCTCACGTTGTACTGCCGGACGGCATCGATGTAGCGGTTGCGCGCCACGGTGATGCGGTTCTCGGTGCCCTCGAGCTGCGCCTGCAGGTCGCGGAAGTTCTGGTCCGACTTCAACTGCGGATAGTTCTCCGACACCACCAGCAGGCGCGACAGGGCACTGGAAAGCTCGCCCTGGGCGGCCTGGAACTTAGCGAAAGCATCGGGATTGTTGATAAGTTCAGGGGTGGCCTGGATGGAACCTACCTTGGCCCGCGCCTGCGTCACCCCGAGCAGCACCGTCTGCTCCTGCGCCGCATAGCCCTTGACCGTGTTCA
>JAFEGC010000062.1 GCA_018240265.1 Pseudomonadota bacterium
TTTCACGCTCCAGGTGCGCAACCCCGATAGCTGGGAAGGCTGGTACTGGGGTGCCAAGCACGTGTGGGGGCAAGGTGTGCAGGGCATGTACTGGCCGGCGGCGAACATCGTCAAGGACTCGACCGATCACACCCAGATGTGCCTGTTCTGGGGCTGCGATCCGGAGACGACGCCATGGGGTTTCACCGGTCAGTTCGCCAGCAAGCTGATGTATTTCTGGCGCGACGTCGGCATCAAGCAGGTCTACGTCTGTCCGGACCTGAACTACGGCGCGGCGGTGCACGCCGACAAGTGGATCCCGGTGCTGCCGAATACGGATGCGGCGATGCAGCTGGCCATTGCGTATCTGTGGATCAAGGAAGGCACCTACGACAAGGACTACGTGGCCACGCACGTGGTTGGTTTCGACAAGTTCTCGGCTTACGTGATGGGCGAGACCGACGGCGTGCCCAAGACGCCGGCATGGGCTTCGCCCAAATGCGGCGTGCCGGAGTGGACCATCAAGGCGCTTGCCCGCCAATGGGCCAGCCAGCGCACCTCGATTGCCCACTATTTCGGTGGCGGCTATACGCGCGGTCCCTATTCGCACGAGCCGGGGCGGCTCGAGGTCTGCCTGCTCGGCATGCAGGGGCTCGGCAAGCCCGGTATTCATCAGCACCAGATGTCCTATTGGGGCATGCCGCGCATGGAGGGCCTGGCCGGCACCTCGTTCTGGAATCCCGAGATCGCCGAACGGCTGGCGATTCCGCCGCTGTCCTCGATCGCCAACTGGCAGGAATCGGCGCTGCCCAAGACGCTGGTGCATACGCACCTGAAGAGCGAGGAACCGCTGAAGTTCATGGGGACGGGGGCGATCGAAGGGTCGGTGGCCAGCCAGTTCATGCCCTACCAGTTTCCGATCGCCGGCAAGGAAGGTTCGCGCATCCACATGATGTGGACCGACTGTCCGTGCCGCGTCACCTGCTGGAATGGTGGCAACGACACCGAGGAAGCGCTGCGCAGTGCCCAGGTCGAGTGCATCGTTGCGCAGCATCCATGGCTGGAGAATGACTGCATTTTTTCCGACATCATTCTGCCGGCCAACACGCACATGGAGGTGGACGATATCGTCACCAACGTCCGCCAGGGCGGGCAGTTCGCGGATGTCATGCTGTGCGACAAGGCGATCGAACCGATCGGGGAGTCCAAGAGCGATTACGAGATCGTGTTCGAGATTGCCAAAAAACTGGGCTACGAGAAGCAGGTCTCGGATGACCAGACAACCGAGGATCTGCAGCGCAAGGTGTTCGGCTACATGGGCCTTGAGCGCATGACGAGTTGGGAGGAGTTCCGCGAGAAGGGCTACTACCTCTACCAGGTGGCCGCCGACTGGGAACAGGACACGCCGGGCTGGCGCAAGTTCGCCGACAATCCGGAGAAACACCCGCTCGGAACACCCTCGAAGAAGCTCGAGTTCTATTCCGAGCGGCTGGCCAAGCATTTTCCGGATGACAAGGAACGACCGCCGAGTCCGCAGTGGGTCGAAAAAAGCGAGATGCATGATGAGCGACTCAGCAGTCCACGGGCCAAGAATTATCCGCTGCTGCTGATGTCCAATCACGGTCGCTGGCGCGTGCACGCCCAGTGCGATGACATTACATGGACGCGTGAGGCGCCCACCTGCAAGATTACCGGGCCGGATGGTTACAAGTACGAGCCGATC
This sequence comes from Pseudomonadota bacterium, assembly GCA_018240265.1. Lineage (GTDB taxonomy): Bacteria > Pseudomonadota > Gammaproteobacteria > Steroidobacterales > Steroidobacteraceae > TMP-86. The sequence continues at coordinate 1,703 of JAFEGC010000062.1, forward strand.
TGGATTCATACCTCGGAGGCCGCCAAGCGCGGCATCAAACACGGCGACATCATCAAGATCTTCAACGAGCGCGGCATCGTGCTCGGCGGCGCCTACGTGACCGAGCGCCTGCGGCCGGGCGTGGCCTACATCGATCATGGTGCGCGTATCGACCCAATCATCCTGGGCAAGGTCGACCGAGGCGGAGCTATCAATACCATCGCGCCGACGGGAACGACATCGAAGAATGCCGTGGGACAGGCCACGAGCGGTTATCTGGTGGAGGTCGCCAAGGTGAGTGGCGAGGAGTGGGACGAGTGGCGCAAGGCCAACCCGGAAGCGTTTGCCCGTCCCTACAACCCGGACGCCGGGTTGCGTTTTGAAGCCTGGGTTGTCGAGGAGAATGCCAAATGAAAGTCTTCTTGCTGGATCTGTCCATCTGCAATGGTTGTTACTGCTGCCAGATCGCGTGCAAGGACGAGCACGCGGGCAACGACTGGATGCCTTATGCCCGCCCGCAACCCGATGCGGGTCAGTTCTGGGTGAAGCTGCATGAGCGCGTGCGTGGCAGCGTGCCCAAAGTGCGTGTTTCCTATTTCCCGCAGATGTGCATTCACTGCGACGACGCGCCCTGCATGAAGGCCTGCAAACCCGAGGCCATCTACCGGCGCGATGACGGCCTGGTGATCATCGATCCGGCCCGATGCACCGGCTGCAAGCTCTGCCCCGATGCCTGTCCGTACGATGCGATCTATTTCAGCGAAGATCTGAATCTGGCCCAGAAATGCACCGGCTGCGCGCATCTGCTCGATGACGGTTGGGACGTGCCGCGGTGTGTGGATTCGTGCGCCAGCGGAGCTCTGCGGTTCGGGGAAGAGGAGCAGTTCAAGGAGCAGATCGCCAAGGTCGCCGATGATCAACCCCAGGGAGGCAAGGGACGCGTGTTCTATGTGAATCGCCCCAAGACCTTCGTCGCCGGTACGGTCTATGAGCCGACGGAGAAGGAGGTCATTATCGGGGCGACCTGCACGCTGACCGACCAGGTTCGTCAGAAGAGCTACAGCGTGCAGACCGATGGATTCGGAGATTTCTGGTTCGAGGGTCTGCCCGATGGAGGCACCTATTCGCTGAGCATCGAAAAGTCGGGCAAGAAGAAAGTGATTACCGACATCGATGCAACCAACGACGTGAATCTCGGCGACATCCCGATGGGCCTTGCGTGAGTGGACTTGTCGCGGACATGGCACGCAATCGCCCGCGGCGCGCGATATGAACGCCCCGCCCCGCCCCGGGGCCGCCGCGACGCTGATGTTGTGCGCGGCGGCGGCCATCCTGGAGGGTTTCGACAACCAGTCGATGGGCGTCGCGGCGCCGCGGATGGCTGCCGAATTTCACCTGACGGCCGGCCAGATGGGGTTGATTTTCAGTGGCGCGACCCTCGGATTGTTGCTGGGCGCCGCGGTGGGTGGGCGCATCGCCGACCATCTTGGTCGCAAGCGTGCACTCATCGCGTCGCTCCTGCTTTTTGGCCTGTGTTCGTTTCTGACGGCTACGGCTGTCGGGCCGGGCAGTCTGTTCGTGGCGCGGCTGTTGACCGGACTGGGTCTGGGCGGTTCGCTGCCGAACTACATCGCCCTGTCCTCCGAGGCCGCGCACCCGGCGCGGCGACTGAGCGTGGGGACATGGGTAATGGCCGGCATGCCCTTCGGCGGGGCCTTGGCCGGTTTGATGGCCCTCGGGGGTCAGTGGGGCTGGGACTGGCGCTCGATCTTCTGGGTGGGTGGAATACTGCCGGTGGCGCTGGCGCTGATGATGTCGTTGTGGTTGCCGGAATCGGCAGCGTTTCGCCGCGCGCACGCCGAAGCCGGTACGGCTCGGGTCACGAGTGTGTCGCAGGTGCTGTTCGGTGAGGGACGCGCGCCCACGACGCTGATGCTGTGGGCAAGCTTCTTCCTGACCCAGATGGTGCTGCTGCTGATGCTCAACTGGCTGCCGAGCCTGATTCTGGGCCTGGGCTATACGCATGCCCAGGCGAGCTGGGCGGCCGTGTGGTCGAACCTCGCGGGCAGTATCGGAGCCGGTTTACTCGGTCAGCGCCAGAGCGGGCCGCAGCGACGCCAATGGATAGTCGCGACGTATGCCGGCATCGCGGCCGCGCTGCTCTGGGTTGCGCATGCCGGGGGGAGCTTTGCGGCCACCGCGGTGGCTTGCGCGGTCGCCGGCGCTTTCATCAACGGCGCCATGCTGATCTTGTATGCCAGTGCACCGCTCTACTATGGAGCGGCGATCCGGGGCACGGGCGTCGGGACGACCGTTGCAGTAGGCCGCCTCGGCTCGGTCGTCGGACCACTGTATGCCAGCGCCTTGCTGACGGGCGGTGTCGGCAGCGCCGCGGTGTTGGTTGCGATCCTGCCGTTCGTGGCCATCGGTGGCGGCGCGGCGTACGCTCTGACCGGGCGCGCGACCTCAGCCGATTAGCCGAGCCGTAGCCGGCACCAACCCTTTTCCATTTGGTCTTTACAAAAGACCATATGGCTCTATAGTATCGCTCATACGAGGAGTATGGCATGCACAGCGTCTTGATCGATGAGATCCTTTCACTGCCACGCCCCACACGAGCAGCGCACCCAACCGGCCATCTGGCACGGCTACACCAGCTGATCGATAAGGGATTGCCTGCCAGCGTCATTGGAAAGTTCGAAAAAATACTGGAATTGTCGCCCGCTCAGAGTGCGCGCTTGCTGGCAGTGAGTGAAACCTCACGCAAGCGCTTCAAGCAGACTCCCGGCAAGCGTTTGGATGGCGCAGTCTCCGATCGCATCGTGCGACTCGTGAGCACCGTGGCCGAAGCGGCGGAAGTTTTCGGTGACGATCACAAGGCCATTGCCTGGTTCAAGACCTCGAGCTTGGCGTTGAATGGCCAACAGCCGCTAGAGCTCATGACCACCGACCCCGGCGCGAAGATCGTGCGCGATGAACTGAACCGGATCCGATATGGGCACTGGGCGTGATCGAGGTCTTTCGCCTCGGCGCTGCTCAATTCACAGACAGTCACTGGAAAGGGGAAGGTGGATTACATGTCGACGGACGCTGGCATGTAGCCGGCCGCCGAATAGTCTACACGGCCCAATCCCTGTCACTCGCACAGCTCGAAGTCTTGGTACACATTGCCGACCGGAAACAACTGCCCAAATTGGCCCTGGCGCAGGCGATGATTCCCGACGACCTGACCCTTCAAGCCATCAACACTTCAGATCTCCCCCCAGACTGGCGACGCTTCTCCCCGTATTCCGACAATACTCAGCGATTGGGTATGCAATGGTTGGCCACACAGCAAAGCGCTGTACTGAAAGTACCGTCCGCCATTAGCGACGCCGAATGGAACTATCTGCTCAATCCGCTCCATCCAGATTTCAAAAAACTTGAAATGGGCAAACCCAAACTATTCGTCATGGACCCACGCGTACCCGCTCGACAACCAGGCGGCTGAGCATGCAATCTCATCTGCCGCGAGCTGCACACGCACGCATATAATCCCCCATCTCCCATGGCGAGGCGACACGCATGAAATTTGGCAGACTGGGCGTCTTCACCTTCACCGACACCATGAACGCGGCGCAGTTGGCCGATCTCGCGCAGCGTGTGGAAGGTCTCGGATATTCCACCTTGTGGTATCCGGAGGTTTTTCATTACGAGACCTTTGGCGTGGGCGGCTATCTGCTCAGCAAGAGCAGGAAGCTCATCGTCGGCAGCGGCATTGCCAACATCTATGCGCGCGATCCCGCCGCCGCCGCCATGGGGCACAATACCTTGAACGAGTTGTATGACGGGCGCTTCGTACTGGGGCTGGGCGTTTCGCATGCGCCGCTGGTGTCCGGCGTGCGCGGTCATGAATACAAGCGGCCGGTGGCGACCATGCGCGCGTACCTGGATGGCATGGATGGCGCGTGGAATGCCACCCACACCAGTCCGGCCGGCAAGCAGGTGGTGCTTGCTGCGTTGGGACCGAAGATGTCCGAGCTTGCCGGACAGCGAACCCTCGGCGCCTTCCCCTACAACGTCACGCCGCAGCAGGCCGCCACGTCGCGCAACGTCATGGGGCCCAAGGCCGCGGTCATCTGCGAACAGAAGGTGTGCCTGACCGAAGATCCGATGCTGGCGCGCCAGGTGGCGCGGGCAAATCTTGCCATGTACCTGACGCTGCCCAACTACTACGAGAATTGGTATCGGCTGGGCTTCAACGAATCCGACCTGCACAATGGCGGCAGCGATCGCTTGATGGACGCCATGGTGCTGTGGGGCAGCGCCGAGACCATCAAGTCGAAGCTCCGTGCCTACTTCGACCGAGGCGCCGACCAGGTGGTCATCCAGCCGCTGAGTTCCAGCGGCCGTACGGAGCCGGATTGGAAGGCGTTGGAGGCGCTGGCCTCGCTATAAGAATGCAGGGGCGGAAATCCGCGTGTCAGCGCGGCTTCGAGCAGGTCAGTTCCACGCGACGATTGCGGGCGCGTCCTTCCACGGTATCGTTGCTTTCCAGCGGGCGGGTGAAGCCGAAGCCCTTGGGTACCAGCCGGGCGGGCGGTACGCCGAACTGTGCGATCAGCGCCTGGCGCACGGCTGCCGCCCGCTTCTGTGACAGGTCTTGGTTGAATTCCGCCGTGCCGACATTGTCGGTGTGGCCTTCGACGCTCAGCACGGGCTCTTTCGATTGCAGCACGACTTGGGCGATGGCTTTCAGCGCGGGCTGCGATTCTTCCAGCAGCCGGGCGCTGCCGGTGTTGAAGTAGATGCCCGACAGCTCCACGTGACAGGACTTGCGTAACTGGTCGGCCATGTTCGCACCGCCACCACCACCTCCCGCGCCACCGCCCGACGCATCCGCCGGCGGAAAGTCGATGCGCGTCACTTGCTCGGTCATCACCTTCTGGCCATAGGCGAAACTCTTCTTCAGGGCCACCGGCCAGACAGGACTGTCCAGCCACCAGTACTGCATCTGCAGCGAGCGGTCGTTGGGAGAAGTGACGGTGCCCTGGGCATGGATCACGGGCAGGTTCACGCGCGCACCGTTGAGCAGCACTGCCAGGGTGAGGGGCGCGGTCTCCACGCGATGGAACTTGCCGCGGTAGTAGGTGTGCGTGAAATTCGTCTGCAGGACCGCACCCATACCCGCGAGGGGCGAGGACTGTGGCTTGCCGCTGCCCGAAGCAACGTCACCCGCCAACTTCAGGATTGCGCCCATGCCACTGGGATCATCGCCGTCGATGGCACCGATGACGAGGGGCACGTCTGCGCCGGACTTGAGCATCCCCAGCGCCTTGAGGGAGGTTTCCTCGTAAGTCTGGCCGGCGAAGACTTCCGGGTCCTGCGTCGAGAGGCCCCAGTTTATGCGCAGCGACTGGGCGATGTCCTCGCGCCGCACGCGCCGTCTGAAGGTCGCCTTCTTCATATCCGCATCGGCGTTGGCATTTCCCGGCGCGCTGAACCGGATCTGGTAGGTGACGTCCTCGCCGGTGCTGTCGGCCACGGAGTGCCATTGCTCCATGTCCATGCCGGAATAGGAATGCGCGCCACCGTTGCCGACCGACACGAATCCGCCGTTGATCACGGTGCTGGTCATCACCAGTCCCTTTCTGGGCTGGATGACGCCGACGTCCGGCGCGGCCGCATGCGCGCAGCCGAGCGCGAGCAGGGTACCTGTCAACAATGACCTCGCGCCTGGCAGCGCGCTCCCAATATGCATCAAAGTTTCCTCATCGCCGCCGCGGCCAGCGCCTTGGCCTTGAGGCTGTCCACGGCGCGCAGGTCGATGGTGACCGCGACGTCTTTCTTCACCGCCTCGAATTTCGGCCCGATGGTTGCCGACCGCTCCCAGGGGCCGGCGGCGGCATCTTCTTCTCCGGTGAGATGGGCGCCCTGGGAAAACGTCTGACCAGTCATCTGCCGGGCGGCTTCGTCCACGGATACGGAGGCAGTCGTGGTGACGGTGTGGGAACCGGCGCCGCTTTGCGCTCCGGGAGAGGTGGCATCGGACGACGCGGCGTTGGAGCCGCCTGCAGGTGAGGCGGGCACGTCCTTGACCTGTTGCTGGGTGGTGACGTTGAACTCCATGCCACCCGTGGCCGCACCACCCATCTTCGCGGCCTGCAGATCCGTGCGGAAGTCGTAGTTGCCGCCGCGCCATCGGTATTGCAGTTCGTAGATCTGCGGGATGCCCTGGGAGGGTAGCTGGTAGGAGCAGGTATCTTTGCTCGCGACGGGCGGCGCGACCAGCTTGCCGAGAATGACCTCGGCTTCGGCCTGCGGGACCACGCTGCAAGGGTCGCGCGGAGCCGGCAAGGTCTTGAGGAAGGCCTTTGCCGCTGCGACATTCGCTCCGCCATCGAGCGACAGCGGCTTGTCCATGCGCTTGAAAGCTGCATCCACCAGGGCGGCCGCCTGCTTCAGCGTGGCATTGGAACCGGTGAAATCGATGCTGATCATTTGATCGGCGCGCAGCGCGTTGAATATGCAGCAGTTGAACGGCGTGAGCTTTGCCTCGTCCCATTCACCGGCGATCTCGGATCCGTCTTCCGAGACCATCGCCTTCTTGGTTTTATCATTCACGACGCCGGCGCCCTTGATCATGTTGCTGACGAAGTCACCCACGTGATAAGCCTGCTGGCCGTCCTCGAAATCCACGCTCAAGGTGATTTGCTGGAAGTTTGCGCTCCGATAGACGCAGTCGCTGCCGTCGGGCGTCGGCTTGGTGCTGGAGCCGCGATAAGGAGGAGTCCCCAGGGGACCGCCAAACACCGCTTCGACCTCCTTGGGGTCCAGTAATGAGCAGGGATCGCCTTGGTGGGATTCATCACTGTCAGACTGCGCCATGGGCGGCCGGTCCGAGTCCGCGGTGGGCACATGGCCCGCATCGGAAGGTGACTTGCCGCCGCAGCCAACCAGCGCCGCACACAGGAAGAATGCCGCAGTATCCCCGTATCGCATGTTGACCCCTGGATTCTTCGCCCCGACCCGCTTACTTGCAGGGCCCATCTGGAACGCACCGTATAGGCGCACGCTTCGAATCAACCGCGGGGCAAGCTTGCGGCAATTGTCGGCATTCCGCAACGGCCGCGCCGTGAAACCTCGACCTCGGGCTTGACGCAACGCAGCGCCTGCATTCCGGCATTGCGTGCTCTTGGCCACGAGGTGTTTGCGGTCGACACCTCAACCGGTCGTTGTGAAGCCCAGTAAGCCGCGATGTTGTTTTCAGGCCGTGGCGGAGCTCGGTGCATCCTGCTGCGGATCGCGTTGCGGATAGTCGCGCCGCCAATGTGCGCCACGGCTTTCGCTGCGCGCCAGCGCCGACTGCATCATGGCGCGGGCCAGCAGCAGGCGCCGGCGCAGCACTGCGTCTCCGAGCTGGCAGCCTTCGATCTCCGTGCTGACTTGGGCGATGGCGCTGCGAAGGCTAGCGCCGTCGCGCACCGGGCCCATGCTGTGCCACATGAGCTCGCGCAGCGCCGTCCAGCGCGGGTCGTGCTCGGGATCGTGCGCGGCCTCGGTGGCGGCGTCCGGGGTGCCGGACACGGCCGGCGTCGAACCCAGGTTCAGCGCAGTGCCGATGGCGCGCCCATACACCACGGCTTCCAGCAGCGAATTGCTGGCGAGCCGGTTGGCGCCGTGCAGACCGGTGCAGGCCACTTCACCGCCGGCCCACAGGCCCGGCAGGGAACTCGCGCCGTGGTCGTTCACCGCGATGCCGCCCATGTGAAAGTGCGCGGCGGCTGTCACCGGCAACGGCTGGCGCGAGGGTTCGAAGCCGTAGCGGCGCGCGGTTTCCAGCGCGCCGGGAAAGGAAGCGGCCTGCGGGGAATTGAATACCGAGGTCGCATCCAGCAGCACGATCTCGCCCGCCTGCTGGCATTCCCACACCGCCCGCGAGACCACATCGCGAGGTGCGAGATCGCCCAGCGGATGGCGTCCGGCCATGACGGGCCGGCCGCCGGCGGTGATCAGCCGGGCACCGGCGCCGCGCAGGGCTTCGGTCAGCAGCGGCAACGGGTCGGCCTGCACATACAGCGCGGTGGGATGAAACTGCACGAATTCCAGTGCCGCGGTGCGCGCCCCGGCATCCAGCGCCATGGCGAGCCCATCGCCGGTGGCGAAGGGTCCGTTGGTGGTCATGCGGAACATGCGGCCGATGCCGCCGGTGGCCAGTACGGTGTCGCGCGCATGGATCGCGATCGGTCCGCGCGGCGAGAGCAGGCGCGCCCCGCAGATGTGCCCGCGCAGCACCAGCAGCTCGACGGCGCGCGCATTACCGAGGAATTCGATGTGTCCGGCGGCCTGGGCACGCTGCCACAATGCGCGCACGATGGCCTCGCCGGTGCGATCGCCTGCGGCGTGTACCACGCGCGCGGCGCCATGACCGGCCTCGCGGTGCAGGCTAAGCTGCGCGCCGTCGCGGTCGAAGGGCACGCCCGAGTCGATCAGGTAGTGCACGGCCTGCGCGGCATCGCCGATGACACGCGAGACCGTGGCAGGGTCGGCGAAATGAGCCGCCGCCTCGATGGTGTCGAGAATATGTGCCGCCACCGAATCGCTGGCGCCGATGGGCGCGGCGATGCCGCCCTGCGCCAGCGCGCTGGAAGACGAACGCACCGGCTCGTCCGGGCAGACCACCAGTACGCGGCGTTCGCTCGCGTTCAACGCCACGCACAGGCCGGCGATGCCGGCACCCAGCACCAGCACGTCGGTCTCCAGGTTGGTCCGGCGCATCGCCGCCGCGTCGCTCATCCGGTGGGCAGTTCAAGCATGCGCGTCAGCGGCCGCCGCGCGCGCTCGATGACATCGGCCGGCAGCTGAATGTCCTCATGACCCTGACGCAGCGCATCGCGCACGCGCTCCAGCGTCACGCGCTTCATGTGCGGACAGATGCCGCAGGGTCTTTCGAAATGGATCCCCGGCTGCGTGATGGCGACGTTGTCCGCCATCGAACACTCGGTCAGCAGCAGCACCCGCGCCGGCCGCCGCTCATCGAGATAATGGATCATCGCCGAGGTCGAGCCGACGAAATCGGCCGCCGCCTGCACGTCGGGCGGGCATTCGGGATGCGCCAGCACCGGTACGCCGAGATCGTGGTAGGGCCGGATGTCCTCGGCCGAAAACCGTTCATGCACCTCGCAGGCGCCGGGCCAGGTGATGACCTCGCAGTCCACGCGCTCGCGCACGTAACTGGCGAGGTATCGATCCGGCAGCAGGATGACCTGCTTGCTGCGCAAGGAACGTACCACGTCCACCGCATTGGCCGAGGTGCAGCAGATATCGACCTCAGCCTTGACCGCGGCGGTGGTGTTGACATAAGCGACAATGGGCACGCCTGGGTGGCGCTGGCGCATTTCGCGCACCTGCTCGGCGCTGATCGAGGCCGCCAGCGAGCAGCCGGCATCGCTGGCCGGCAGCAGCACGCGCGCCTGCGGCGCCAGGATCTTGGCGGTCTCGGCCATGAAACGCACGCCGCAGACCACGATGGTGGGCGCCTCTGCCTGCGCGCCGAAACGCGCC
>JAFEGC010000063.1 GCA_018240265.1 Pseudomonadota bacterium
GGTTACTGGATACTGCCGTGGGCCGCACTGATCGCGGGGTTGATCTGGGTGACGCGCGGGCACTGGGTGCGGGCCACGCGCAGCGGCGGATGATGGTCAGTGCTACGCCAAATCGCGCGGCGCGCTCCACCGTCATGGCCTGCTTCGCCTTTGGCACCGGAAACGAATTTGCTTGCCGGATGCCAAACGTCAGCGTCAGGCCACGCCAACTACGCGAGCATTTCCTTGATGGCGGCGATATCGCGTGCGCCGGCTTTCGCGGCGCGCAGCTCGATACGCCGGTAGTGCCGAATGAGTTGCAGCCCGAAGGGCGTCACCCGCGCACCGCCGCCGGCCCGGCCGCCCGTGAGCGTGCTGAGCACCGGCTTCGCGCAACACTTGTTCATGGTGTCGATGAGCATCCAGGCGCGGCGATAAGACATGCCGTCTCGGCGCGCCGCGGCGGAGATGGAGCCCGTCTCCGCGATGGACTCCAGCAGCTTGATTTTCCCCGGACCGATCGCGATGTCGGCGTTTTTCATGAAACGGATGCGAAATTGCTCGACTACGGTCATGGCCACAGCTTCGGACACCTCGCGAAAAATCTCAAGGTCATGATACTGACCGCGTTCGTGGAAGTAATCGAGGTACCCCGCCGGGCGCGCTCGCGCGCTTTCAGTTGACCGAATCCGATCCCGGTGCCGAACCCGAGGCGGCGGTGCGGATCAGCGGCGCAAGGTACTCCAACCGCTCCACCGGATCGTCGATCTCCAGGCATCGCTGCTTGTCGGCGTTGTCGATGGGCAGGATCTCGGCCAGCCGGTATCCCACCCAGGCCGCGTCCTCCACGTGCAGTTCCATGCTGCTGTAGACCTCGCCGAGTTGCGGCAGCACGCCGCGCACCAGCTCGGCGAGCTGCGCATGCCGCGCGGGCACCAGTTGCACCGGCGCTTCCTCCAGCAAGCTCACCTCCGCCACGTTCAGCCCGTCGCTCTGGCACGCGCGGCTCAGCACCCGAAAACGCCGCCGCCCCACGCAGGACAGGCCCAGCAATCCGTCGGCGAGCTGGTGAAAATCCGCGATATGCGCCGTGGTGCCCACGTCCACCGTGGTGGCCGGGCCCACCTCGGCGCCCTCGCGGATCAGCAGCACACCGAAATCGCTGGACTCGCGCATGCAGCGCCGGACCATGTCAAGGTAACGGGTTTCGAAAATGCGCAGCGGCAGCGGTCCCTGCGGGAACAGCACGAGGCTCAACGGAAACATCGCCAGCCGCATGGAAGTTCAGCTCCGCTTGCGCAGCAGTTGCAGTAGCACATCGTGCAGTCCGCCGAAACCACCGTTGCTCATGATCAGCACGTGATCGCCGTTGCGCGCGGCCTGCGCCACATCCGCCGCCAGGCCGGGCACATCCGCGCCGAAATGCGCCCGCGCACCCAGCTTCGCCACCTGCGCTGGCAGGTCCCAGCCCAGATTCGGCGGCGCGTAGAACCACGCCGCATCCGCCGCGGCCAGTGCATCGGCGAGCTGATCCTTGTGCACGCCGAGCTTCATGGTGTTGGAGCGCGGCTCCAGCACGGCGAGGATGCGCGCCGCACCGACGCGCGCGCGCAAGCCTTCGAGAGTCGTGCGGATGGCGGTGGGATGATGCGCGAAATCATCGTACACCGTGACCCCGCCGATGCAGCCGCGCACTTCCATGCGCCGCTTCACGCCGCGAAATTTCCCCAGCGCCTCGATGGCCTGCGCCGGCGCGACGCCGGCTTGCGCGGCGGCGGCCACGGCCGCCAGCGCGTTCATCACGTTGTGCTCGCCCAGCAGATCCCAGCGCAGCGTGCCCAGGGCAAGACAATCTCGAAACAGTTCGATGCCACCGGCATCGCGCGCCGCATGCCAGCGCGCCGCGGCCGCCGGCGCGCCGGTTCGCGAGGCGCTCGCACTCGCCGCGCCTGCGCCCGGCGCGCGCGCATAAAAGCTCTCCACCGGCGTCCAGCAGCCCTGCTCCAGCGTCGCGGCCAACTCTGCGTCCTCGCCATTGACGATCAGCCGCCCCGTCGCCGGCACCATGCGCAACAGCTGGTGGAACTGCCAGCGGATGGCGGCGAGGTTCGGGTAGATGTCGGCGTGGTCGTATTCCAGGTTGTTGAGCACCGCGGTACGCGGCCGGTAGTGCACGAATTTGGCGCGCTTGTCGAAGAAGGCGGTGTCGTACTCGTCGGCTTCGATCACGAAATAAGGCGATGAGCCCAGCCGCGCAGTGACTTCGAAATTCGCCGGCACGCCGCCGATGAGAAACCCGGGCGCGCGCCCCGCCGACTCCAGTATCCAGGCGATCATGCTGCTGGTGGTGGTCTTGCCGTGGGTGCCGGCCACCGCGATGACGTGGCGGCCGCGCAGCACTTGTTCGCCCAGCCACTGAGGACCGGAGGTGTACGCCAGGCCCCGGTCCAGCATGGCCTCCACCACGGGCTTGCCGCGGCTCATGGCATTGCCGACGATGATCATGTCGGCACCGAGGTCGAGCTGTTCGGCGCCGTAGCCCTGGATCAGCTCGATGCCCAGCGCCTGCAGCTGGGTGCTCATGGGCGGATACACGTTGGCATCCGAGCCGGTGACGCGAAACCCCAGCGACTTGGCGATGGCGGCGATGCCGCCCATGAACGTGCCCGCCACACCCAGGATATGAACGTGCGGGGCGCGCGAACCGCGCGCGGTCGGAGACGCTGATTGGGTCATAATCGTGGCCAAATTGTACACGTGGACCTCGCATGTCAGAGACGAATTGGATCGCGGACCCGCAGCAGCTCGCCGGCGTGGCGCAAGAACTGACCGACAGCGCCTGGCTGGGCATCGACACGGAATTCCTGCGTGAACGCACGTTTTTCCCCAAGCTCTGCCTGGTGCAGATCAGCTCGCCGCGCGGGCTGTGGCTCATCGACACGCTGGCGGTGGGCGATCTCACCGCGCTGGTGGCCGCGCTCACCGCGGCGAACACGCGCAAGATCGCGCACGCGGCGCGCCAGGATCTGGAAATCCTGTTCCTGGCCACGCGGGAAGTTCCGGCGCCGGTGTTCGACACCCAGATCGCCGCGGGCTGCGCGGGCTTGAAGCCGCAGATCGGCTACGCGGAACTGGCCGACACGCTGCTCGGCGTACACATCGGCAAGAGCCAGACGCGCACCGACTGGTCGCGCCGGCCGCTGAGCGCGGCACAGCTCGACTATGCCGCGGAGGACGTGCGGCATCTGCCCGCCCTCGCCGACGAGCTGCGGGAGCGCCTCGAGCGGCTGGGCCGCAGCGCCTGGGTGGAACAGGACTGCGCCGTACTAGCCGACGCGGCGCTGTATGAGACCGCCCCGGAACTGGCCTGGCGGCGGCTCAAGGGCCTGGAACAGATGCAGCCGCGCGCCCGCGGCATTGCCATGGCGCTTGCGGTTTGGCGAGAAAAAAACGCGCGCGAACGCGACCTGCCCCGCTCCTGGATACTCTCGGATGCCGGCTTGTATGCGCTCGCCTGTCAGGCGCCGGCGAACGAGGCCGCGGCGCAACGCGGCGCGCCGGAATGCGCGCAGTGGCGCGAGTCCTCGCGCCGCTCGCTCCTGCAGGTCATCGCTGCCAGCACGCCGGCGGCGGAGCCGGCCATCCCGGCCGAGGAGCTGAAGCCGACGCCGGCGCAGAAAGAACTCATCCAGCGCCTGGCGCGCGTGGTCGATGCGCGCGCCGCCGCGCTCGGCGTGAGCCCGGAGATCCTGGCGCCGCGCGGCGAATTGCGCGCGCTGGCCATGCACGAGGGGGGCCGCGCCGCGCTCGACCTGCCCTCGTTACGCGGCTGGCGCCGCGGGCAGATCGGCGATGAATTGCTGGAGGCGCTGAAGACTTAAGTGCGGGGCGCACCCACCGCAGCCGTGAGCGCGGCGAATACCCGATCCACGTCGGTGTCGGCGTCGATGACCCGCAACAGGCCGGCCGCGCGGTAATGCTCGACCAGCGGCTTGGTCTGGGCCTCGTACACTTCCAGGCGCTTGGCGATGACCTCTTCCTTGTCGTCGAGTCTTTGGATAAGGCGCGGCTTGTCGCCGCAGCGGTCGCAATGCGGCGGGCTGCCGGCGGGCGAGGTGTAGATGTTGAATACGCGCCCGCATTCTTCACAGATGCGCCGGCCCGACAGGCGCTTGAACAGCACGCCGGTGTCCACGCTCAGCAGCACCACGGCGTCCAGCGGCGTTCCCAGCTCGGCCAGCAGGGCCGACAACGCCTGCGCCTGGGCGATGTTGCGCGGGAAGCCGTCCAGAATGAAGCCGCGGGCGGCATCCGGGCGCGATAGGCGCTCGCGGATCATGCCCAGCACGATGGCATCCTCCACCAGCTTGCCGGCGTCCATGGCAACCTTGGCGCGCAGCCCCAGTTCGGTCTTGCGCGCAACCGCATCGCGCAACAGATCGCCGGTGGAAACCTGCGGTATCCGGTAAGCCTCGACCAGCCGCTGGGATTGTGTCCCCTTGCCCGATCCCGGGGCGCCAAGCAACACGATTCGCATAGAAATGGACATCCCCCGGGCCTTGAAGAAAGCGCGATAACCTACCTTCCAGGGACATGGCCGTCAAACCGGGACGGCCGGAACCGGCGGCGCGCAGCGCGCGCCTGTCGCACGAGTACCTCGCCGCGCAATATGTCAGCTGCGCCCCGATCGGCTATTCTTCGGCATCTCATTTCCCGCTCAAGGTCATGCGCCATGAAGAAACCGGCTCCGCGCAACGCGTTCTATGCTCAGTCCGGTGGCGTCACCGCGGTCATCAACGCCTCTGCCTGCGGACTCATCGAAGCGGCCCGCAAACACCGCAAGCACATCGGCTGCGTGTACGCCGGCCGGCACGGCATCATCGGCGCCCTCACCGAGGACCTCATCGACGTTTCGGCGGTAGATACGGCCACTATTCGTGCACTGCGACATACGCCGGGCGGCGCCTTCGGCTCGGCGCGCTACAAGCTGAAGGGCCTGGACGTCAATCGCGCGCAGTATGAGCGCCTGATCGAGGTGTTCCGCGCCCACGACATCGGCTATTTTTTCTACAACGGCGGCAACGACTCGATGGACACCGCGCACAAGGTGTCCCAGATCGGCGAGCAGCTGGGGCTGCCCATCACCTGCATCGGCGTGCCCAAGACGGTGGACAACGACCTTCCCATCACCGACTGCTGCCCCGGCTTCGGCTCGGTGGCCAAATACGTGGCGGTGTCCACCCGCGAGGCGGCGCTGGACGTCGCCTCGATGGCGCGCACATCCACCAAGGTGTTCGTACTCGAGGTGATGGGGCGCCACGCTGGCTGGATCGCCGCGGCCGCGGGCCTCGCGGGCAACAAACCCGGCCAGGCACCGCACGTCATCCTGTTCCCGGAAATCGCCTTCGACCAACCGCGCTTTCTGGACAAGGTGAAGACCAGCGTGGAGCGCAACGGTTACTGCGTGGTGGTAGTGTCCGAAGGCGTGCAGAGCAGCGACGGCAGATTCCTGGCCGAAGCCGGCAGCAAGGATGCATTCGGGCATGCGCAGCTCGGCGGCGTGGGTCCGCTGATTGCACAGATGGTCAAGGATGCACTCGGCTACAAGTTCCACTGGGCGGTGGCCGACTATCTGCAGCGCGCCGCGCGGCATATCGCCTCCAAGGTCGATGTCGAGCAAGCCTACGCGGTTGGCAAGGCGGCCGTGGAATTTGCCGTGGCCGGCAAGAATGCGGTGATGCCCACCATCGTGCGCAAGTCCGACCGACCGTATCGCTGGGTCATCGGCGAGGCACCACTGCAGGCGGTGGCGAATGCGGAAAAAAAGGTGCCGCGGCACTACATCACCGAGGATGGCTTCGGGATCACCGCCGCCTGCCGGCGCTATCTGTCGCCGCTGATCGCAGGCGAGGATTACCCCCCCTACGCCAGCGGTCTGCCCGCTTATGTGGAACTCAAGGGCAAGGCGGTCCGAAAGCGGCTCAGGACAATTTTTGAGCTTTAGTCGCGCGCGTCTTTGCTCTCTCGTCATACCATGATTTTCGTGGCAGTCTCCGTGTCACCATAAGGCCGCTTGCACGAAGCAAGATCCGACGTGCCCGAAGCGCTGTCATGCGCATCCAGTTTGCCCAGTGCCACGTACACTCCGCTGCCTCGAGTGCTGGCGCGTCAGCGCTGCTGCTCCAGGTACGCGATGACATCGGCGCGATCAGTCGCGTCGGCCAAGGCGAAGAACATCTTCGCGCCCGGCACGAGTGCTTGCGGATTCTGCAACCAGCGATCCAGATTCTCCGGGCTCCACTGCAGGTGGGAGTCGCGCAGCGCAGGTGAGTAGGCGTAACCGGGGACGCTCCCAGCCTGCCGGCCCACCACGCCGCGATGCCGCGGACCGACATCGTCCTCGTCCAGCGAATGGCAGCCGGCGCACACCTGGTACACGCGCCGCCCGCGCTCGGCGTCGCCGTGCCGCGTGGCAGGCGCCTGCGCGTACAGCAGTGCGCTGCCGCTGAGCAGTCCGGTGGTGGTGAGCGCCAACACCGTCAGCCTGCGACGCGGTCGTGTGCCACGGCATGTTTCATCGAGCCCGCTCATGCCAGCGACACATCGTGCAGCGCGAACTGACGCGGGTGACGTTGCAGCGTCACGCTGCTCACGCCCAACACCGAGGCCAGCCGATCCGCCGGCACCTTCAGCGGCCCCGGCCCCGGGCCGACGCCCGGCGCCGGCTGCGGATACGCGGTGGAGCGCGCCGTGTGGAAGGTAATCTGTCCCTCCACTTTCTGCACGATCTGGTGAATGTGGCCATTGAGCACCGACACGGAGCCGAAGCGCCGCAGTTCGGCCATCAGCGGCTCAGCATCGAGCGTGCGCCAGCCCCAGGCATCGTGGATGCTCCACAGCGGCATGTGCGCGAACACCACGATGGGCGTGCTCGCGGCGCGCGCGCGCAGGTCGTGCTGCACCCACGCGCGCTGTTCCTCGCCGAGGAAGCCCGCGCCCCCATCCTTGGCCTGCAGCACGTTGACCAGCGCCACGAAATGCACGCCGACGTGGTCGAAACTGTAATACCCCTTGCCGCCCGAGAGCGCGCCGAAGCGATGGAAATACTCCGACACGGTGGCATCGGCCACATCGTGCTCGCCGGGCACCGTGTGCAACTCGGTGGCACGCAGGTGCGAGAACAGCGCCCGCGCCCGGTCGAATTCCTCGGGCTTCGACAGGTGCGTGATATCGCCGGTGTGCAGCACCAGCGCCGGCCGTACCAGCAGCGCATTCACCAGCGAGATGCTGGCCGCCAGCGTCCCCGCCACGTCCGGATTGGCGTCCTTGTGAAAGCCGATGTGGGTGTCGCTGAACTGTACGAACAGCGGACGGCCCAGTTCCGCACCCTGCCCCGGCAGGCTTGCCGCACGCGCAAGATCCACGGGGGTGAGCACACCCCCCGACAGGGCGAACAGCGTACCGGCGCCGCCGAAGGCGAGGCAATGCAGGGCCTCGCGCCGCGTCAAACGGGAATCCGACAGGATCATGGGCATCTCCAGGTGTTGAACGATGAACTCCAGACCCCCCCGACCCCGGATCTATTCCCGGGAATAAAATGCAAGGTATGAGAGTCCTCGGGTGGCATGGACCGTAAACGCGCGCGCTTCGAGGCGGAGGTGCTGCCGCATCTGGATGCTGCATACCGCTACGCCCTCGCCCTGACCCGATCCGGCGCCGATGCGGAGGATCTGGTGCAGGATGCGGTACTGCGCGCATACCGGCACTGGGAGGGGCTGCGGCAGGCGGCCAAGCCCTGGCTCATGGCCATCGTGCGCAATTGCTTCTTCACTGCGCGCGCCCGGCAGAATCGCGCGGAACTCGTGTCGATGTCGGAGGACGAGTGGGCGCAATCGGCCCTGCAAGTGGTGGCTCCCATGGCCGATCCGCAAACGCACACCATTCGCGCAGATCAGCGGCGCCGGCTCGAGCAGCTGCTGGCGCAGCTCGCCGAGGAACATCGGGAAATGCTGATCCTGCGTGAGATCGAGGACTTGAGTTATCGCGAGATCGCCGACATCGCCGGATTGCCGATCGGCACCGTCATGTCGCGCCTGGCCCGGGCCCGACAGGCGCTCAAAGAGCTGTGGCTCCACACCCAGGGCGAGGGCGCCGCATGAACTGTGAGCAGCATTTGCAGGTCCAGGCCTGGTTCGATGGCGAGATTGATGAGCAGGCCGCGCGAGCCGTCGAGGCCCACATGCAGGGCTGCGCCGAATGCCGGGCGTGGCACGCCGATCTCCTGGCCTCGCGTGTCCAGCTCCGCGAGGCCTGGCAGGGCGTGGCCGCGCCGCAGGACCTGCGGCGACGCCTGCGGCAGGCGCTGGTAACGGAGCCCGACGACCCGGCACCGTCGCGCAAGCGCGATTCCGTATTCTGGCGCGCCCGCGCCTTCTGGGTCGGAGCCTTCAGTGGCGGCGCTGGTTTCGCGGTCGCCGCCGCGCTGGTGCTGATGCTGTGGCTGCCCCGCCAGCGCGAACCGCTGCTCGAAGCGTTGACGCGGGATCACCTGGAGTCGCTGAGGAACGGCGCGCTCATCGCCGTGGAGTCGAGCGATCATCACACCGTCAAGCCCTGGTTCGCCGGCCGTGCCGACGTGTCACCGGTGGTGCAGGATTTTGCCCCGGAAGGCTTCACCCTCGCCGGCGGACGCACCGAGGCGATCCCCGGGCAGCGCGCGGCGGTGCTGGTGTACCGGCATCAACGGCATGTCATCAACGTATTCAGCTGGCGCGAGCCAGGCCCGCTGTCCTATACGGATACCACCCTCGCCGGCTATCACCTGCTGTTCTGGCGCATCGCCGATGTTTACTACTGCGCCGTGTCGGACGCGGGATGGGTGGAACTGCGGCGATTGCGGCAGTTGATCAGTGAGGCCGGAGCGGAGGAAAGTTCGGGGCGGGGGAGCTAGCCGATACTGAACAGTCGGAGGCGCGCGGATTCGCAACACGAGACCTGATTCGGCTCGACCGGAGACTCAAGCTCGTTGGCGAGCGCGTGGTTGGCTGCGAGGACCACCCGCCGGTCCGGAACGGGTCGCCGGCCTATCTCGAAATGCACGGCAAGGCGGTCCGCAGGCGGCTGAAGACCACTTTTGTGCTATAGTCGCGCCCGTTTTGCCGGGCCGATAAAACCATAGTTTTCAACGCACTGTGCTTTTGGAGATGCTTCATGAGTTTGGATAACGCGATCTGGCTGGCAATCGCCGCCGGTAGCCTTGCCATCATCTACGGTCTGCTGTCGGTCCGCTGGATCCTCGCTCAGCCCGCCGGCAATGCCCGCATGCAGGAGATCGCCGCCGCGGTGCAGGCAGGCGCGCGTGCCTACCTCAATCGCCAGTACTCGACCATCGGCATCGTCGGCGTGGTGTTGTTCGTGATCATCGGGCTCACGCTCAAGTGGCCCACCGCGGGCGGATTTGCGATAGGCGCCATCCTCTCGGGGCTTGCCGGCTACATCGGCATGAACATTTCGGTGCGCGCCAACGTGCGCACCGCTCAGGCCGCCACCGGCGGCATCAACCCGGCGCTGAAGGTGGCCTTCCGCGGCGGCGCCATCACCGGCATGCTGGTGGTGGGCCTGGGGCTGCTCGGCGTGGCCGGCTACTACCTGCTGATGCTGAAGCTCCTGCCCGACCCCGAGGAGGCGCTGCGCTCGCTGGTGGGCCTCGCCTTCGGCGGCTCGCTGATCTCCATCTTCGCGCGACTGGGCGGCGGCATTTTCACCAAGGGTGCCGATGTCGGCGCCGACCTCGTGGGCAAGGTCGAGGCGGGGATCCCTGAGGACGACCCGCGCAACCCGGCGGTGATTGCCGACAACGTCGGCGACAACGTCGGCGACTGCGCCGGCATGGCTGCCGACCTGTTCGAGACCTATGCCGTCACACTGGTGGCCACCATGCTGCTCGGCGGCCTCATGCTCGCCACCGCCGGCCAGCAGGCCGTGCTGTTCCCGCTGGTGCTGGGCGCCGTGTCCATCGTCACCTCCATCATCGGCACCTTCTTCGTCTCCACGCGCGAGGGCGGCAAGATCATGAACGCACTGTACAAAGGCGTCCTCGTCTCCGGCGCGCTGTCCGCGGTGGCGTTCTATTTCATCTCCAAGGCGATGATGGGCGAGCAGGCCATGACCTACTGGTACTGCACGCTGGTGGGCCTTGCGCTCACGGCGGCGATGATAGTCATCACCGAGTACTACACCGCCACCGAGTACGCGCCCGTGCGGCACATCTCCGCAGCCTGCCAGACCGGCCATGCCACCAACATCATCGCAGGGCTCGGCGTGTCAATGAAGGCCTGCGCTTTGCCGGTCATCGCCGTGGCGCTGTCGATCTGGGCGTCCTACCAGCTCGCCGGCATCTACGGCATCGCCATCGCCGCGACCGCCATGTTGTCCATGACGGGCATGATCGTGGCGCTGGATGCCTACGGGCCCATCACCGACAACGCCGGCGGCATCGCCGAGATGGCGGGCCTGGACAAGAAGGTGCGCGATGTCACCGATCCGCTGGATGCGGTGGGCAACACCACCAAGGCGGTGACCAAGGGCTACGCCATCGGGTCGGCGGGCCTCGCGGCCCTGGTGCTGTTCGCCGACTACACCCACAAACTGGGTGAGCACCTCGGGCACACCACCAGCTTCGATCTGTCCGATCCGGCGGTGATCATCGGCTTGTTCATTGGCGGTCTCGTGCCCTACCTGTTCGGAGCCATGGCCATGGAAGCCGTGGGTCGCGCCGCGGGCTCCGTGGTCAACGAGGTGCGGCGCCAGTTCCGCGAAATCAAGGGCATCATGGAAGGCACGGCCAAGCCCGATTATTCCAAAGCCGTGGACCTGCTGACCCGCGCGGCGATCAAGGAAATGATCATCCCCTCGCTCCTGCCCATCCTCGTGCCCATCGTGCTGTACTACATCATCAACTTCCTGATGGGACCCGGCGCCGGCGTGAAGGCCCTCGGCGGCCTGCTGATCGGCACCATCGTCACCGGCCTGTTCGTCGCCATTTCCATGACGACCGGCGGTGGCGCCTGGGACAACGCCAAGAAGTACATCGAGGAAGGAAACTTCGGCGGCAAGGGGTCGGATGCGCATCGGGCGGCAATCACCGGTGACACCGTCGGCGATCCCTACAAGGACACCGCAGGCCCGGCGATCAACCCGCTGATCAAGATCATCAACATCGTGGCGCTGCTG
>JAFEGC010000064.1 GCA_018240265.1 Pseudomonadota bacterium
CGGTGATGCTGAACTGGGCGCTGGCGCCGCAGATTCTGCCCGAACAGGAGGGCGCGGGACAGTCCTTCTACATCATGATTCCCGCGATCCATGTCTACGGACAGGCCATTCCGCGCGGCGGCAGCCAGGAGCTGCCCAACGCCATGGTGCGCTACATCGAAGCGCACGGCGGACAGGTGCTCACGCAGGCACCCATCGAGCGCATCCTCATCGAGAACGGCCGCGCCAGCGGCCTGAAACTAGCCGACGGCCGGATCATCCACGCGCGCCGCGCGGTGGTGTCCGCGCTCGAACCCAAGCAGACCTTCCTGAAGTTCGTGGGTAGCGAACACATAAAGCCCGATTTCGAACGCATGGTGCGCGGTTACTCCTTCGGGCGCATCAGCATCTGCCGGCTGCATCTGGCGCTGTCGGAGCCGCCGCGCTTCAACAACGGCGCGGACATGAGCGCCTGCCTGTTCCATCGGGTGGTGGACTCCACCGAGCAGATGATGCGCTTCTATGCCGAGATCGCCATGGGTATCCCGCCGAGCGACCCGTTTCTGTGGAGCGCCTGCTGGACGCTGATGGATCCGAGCCGCGCGCCGCCCGGCAAGCACACGCTGATCCTCGACACCTTCGTCTCCAACTGGCTGGCGGACGGACGCAGCTGGGCGGACATCGGCGAGTGGTATGGCCGCGAAGTGCTGCTGCCCAAGCTCCGGCAATACGCGCCGAACATCGACGCCTCCACCATTCTGGGCATGTTTGTGGAGACGCGCGAATCGCTGGAGGCGGCCAATCCCAGCTTCGTCGACGGCACCACCAATGGCGGCGAGCGCATCGCGGCGCAGCTCGGCTACTTCCGCCCCTTTCCGGGCTATGCGCATTACCGCTCGCCCATCAAACACCTGTACATGACCGGCCCGCATTGCCATCCTGGTGGCGCGATCTCGGCCATGGGCACCATCACCGCACGCGTGATGCTGGATGACTTCGGCATCCGGCGCGCGCAGTTTTAGCATCGGCCCTTGAGGGACCGGGAGAATCCAATGACGCAACGAATCGACAAATACACGGCGCTGATCATGCAGCCGCACATCCACGTGGCCGATGATCGGGCCGGCATCCAGAAGAACCTGCAGCGCGCGCTGCAGATGATCGACTTCGGCGTGGGCTACACCTGGGAGCTGCCGGCACGGCTGGTGGTGTTCCCGGAATATTTTTTGCAGGGTGTGACCACGCCAGGCAAGGGCGAGCACGGCATCGACTCATTCATGAAGAAGGCCATCACCTTCGACGGTCCCGAGTTCAAAACGCTGGCGGACAAGGCGCGCGAATACAAGCTGTATATCGCCGGCGGTGGCGTGGTGGAAAAGGTGCCGCAGTTCCCGGATCGCTGGTTCAACACCGCCTTCATCATCGGCCCGGACGGTGAACTCGCGCTGCGCTACCACAAGTGGCACATCCCCGCCTCCATCGGCTTGGGCAGCAGTCCGCACGACCTGTTCGACGAATACAAGCAGGTGTTCGGCGGCGACATTAAGACTTTGTTTCCGGTCATCGACACGCCCATCGGCAAGCTCGGCACCATGACCTGTCATGACGGCTGCACGCCGGAGGTGTCGCGCGCGCTGGGTTACAACGGCGTGGAAGTCATCTGCCATCCGGTGGCGCTGCAGGAGATCGAAGGCGTCTCGCCGCCCTGGGATTTCTGGATGTTCACGCGCCGTACACGGGCGCACGACAACATGGCCTACGTGCTGGGCTCGAACTGGGGCACGGTGGACTATGCCTACTATCCGCGCGCCTTCTGCTCGGGCAACTCCTTCGCCATCGACTACACCGGCATGGTGATGCGGCACGCGCCCTACCCGGAGGAACAGGTGCTGGCCGCCACCATCGACATCGAGGCGCTACGCGAGCACCGTTCGCGCTGCAATCACAACACCTGGGTGGACGTACGCACCGAGGGCTTCCGGCAGATCTACGACAAGCCCATCTACCCCGCCAACCAATTCCCCAGCGGCAAGCCACCGCGGACGCTGGCCGACAAGATGGGACCGCTCAAGCAGGTGTTCGCGGATCTGTACGGCCGCGGCCAGTTCGTGCCGCCGGCGGGCATGAACGTCGCGGACATGCCGCGCCTGCACGAACAACGGGTACGCCGCGCCCAGGATCTGGGCACGCTGAAGAAAAGCTGAAGGGGAAGCGCATGCGCGTGACATCGCCGCTGGCGGACATGCAGATCACCGTGGGCGCGGTGCACCGCGACGGATCCGTGCTGGTGCTGCAATCCGGCGCCGGTAGTTCGTTGGACACCACCATCTGCATCGGTGCGCGCGAGGCCCTGCGTATCGTAGGGCGCATATTGGGCAGCACCGCGGGCCTGTCGTTCGTGCTGGGGCTGCCGCTGCTGGCGCTGCGGCGTGATGCGGGCACGTCAGCGGGCGCCGGCGGCTCGGCATCCGTGGGCGGTGCCGCGTCCGCGGGGACGGACATCAACAAGCCCTGGTAGGGCATGCCGCCGCGCCAGCTGCCGGCACGCGTGTCGGCGCCGGCGAGGCGCCGCTGGCAGCTCAGCGCCATCACGCGCCGAGTTGCGCGCGCTACACGCGCATCATCACCGACTTGGTTTCCAGGTAGATCATCAACCCTTCCAAGCCGTGCTCGCGACCCCAGCCGGACTGCTTCATGCCGCCGATGGGCATGCTGAGCTCGGGGATGCCGTGGGCATTGACCCAGACGATGCCGGAGCGAATCTCGGCTGCGACGCGATGCGCCAGCGCCACCCGCCCGGTCCAGATGCTGGCCGCAAGCCCATAAATGGAATCGTTGGCATGGCGCACGGCCTGCGCGGCATCATCGAAGGGCATGACCGTCACCACCGGCCCGAAGATTTCCTCGCGCACCGCCGGCACGTCGGCGTGCTCGCAGGCCAGCACCGTAGGCTCGTAGAAAAATCCGCGCCCCGTCGGCGCCGAGCCGCCGCTCAGCACCTCGACGCCCGGTCCACGGCTGCGGGCGACGATGGCCTCGACCGAGGAGCGATGCGCCGCCGAAATCAACGGACCCATCTGGCTGCCGGCATCCAACCCGGGTCCCAACCGCAGGGCGTGCGCCGCCTGCGCCAGGCGCGCGCAGACCTCGCGGTAGATGGAACGCTGCGCGTAGATGCGCGAACCGGCCACGCATACCTGCCCAGCGTTGGAAAAAATCGCCGCGGCCGCCGCCGGCACCGCCTCGTCCAGGTCGGCGTCTTCGAAAATCAGCGTCGGCGACTTGCCGCCCAGTTCCAGCGACAGGCGCTTGAGGTTACCCTGCGCGGCGGCCAACAGTTGTTTGCCCACCGCAGTCGACCCGGTGAAGGCCACCTTGTCGACGCTCGGATGAGCGGCCAGCGCCTGGCCCACCAAGCGACCACGGCCGCCGAGCACTGTCGCCACGCCGGGCGGCACCCCCGCCTCCATCAGCAACTCATGCAGCCGCAGCACCGACAGCGTGGACCATTCGGCCGGTTTCAACACCACGCTGCAGCCGGCTGCCAGTGCCGGCGCCAGTTTCCAGGAGGCTGCCACCAGCGCGCCGTTCCAGGGAATGATCTGCGCCACCACGCCCACGGGTTCGTGCCTTACGTAGCCGTGAAACTGCATACCCGGGACGGAAGGCTCGAAAGTGTGCCCCGGCATCTTGGTGCACCAGCCTGCGTAGTAGCGGAAGGTCTCCGCCGCGTGCGGCACCTCGTATTGCAACGCCGGCTCGTACAGCTTGCCGCCGTCCAGGCATTCCAGCTCGGCCAGCATCTCGGCGTGGGCATCGATGAGCTCGGCCACGCGCCACAGCACCTGCTGGCGCCGCGCCGGCGTGAGATGGCGCCAGCGGCCATCCTCGAAAGCGGTGCGCGCCGCAACCACCGCGGCCTCGACCTGGGCTTCGCCGGCTGAGTGGAAAGCGCCAATCGCATCGCCGCTGGCCGGATCGATGGATTCGATCACATCGATGCCGGTGTGCCAACGCTCGCCGATCAGAAACGGGCGCGGCCGCGACAGGAACTGCCGCGTGGCCTGCGAAACGGTATGCAGCCGGCTCATGCTCAGCCGCTGAGGTAACGGGACAGCACCGCGAGCACGGCATCGTTCTCGTGAACCAGGCCCACGGTGATGCGCAGCGACTGCGCCGGCGCGCCCGCCTCCACGGGGCGCGGAATGATGCCGGCCGCCTCCAGTGCGGCGGCCGCCCCGGCGGCGGCGCGCGAGCCGTTGGAGAATCGCAGCAGGTAGAAGTTGGCGTGGCTGGGCAGGATCTCCACTCCCGGCATCGCCGCCACCGCGGCGGCGATGCGGTACTGTTCACGCGCATTGTAATCACGCACGTAGGCGCTGTAAGCGGTATCGCGCACCGCCGCCGCCGCCGCCGCCATCGCGTCGGCCGAGGCATTGAACGGCGTGCGGATGCGCTGCACGCTGTCGATCACGCCCGCCGGCGCATAGGCCCAGCCGATGCGCAGGCCCGCAAGACCGTAGAGCTTGGAGAAGGTGCGCGTCATCACCGCGTTGCCGCCCGCGTCCACCAGCGCAGATCCTGCCTCGAAATCGGTGGCGGTCACGTAGTCGGCGTAGGCCGCATCCACCACCAACAGCACCTGCGGCGGCAGGCCGCGATACAGGCGCCACAGCTCGGGCGCGGGCAGGTACTGGCCGATCGGGTTGTTGGGCGAGGCCAGCAACACCATGCGTGTGCGCGGCGTCACCGCCGCCAGTAGCGCATCCGCGTCCGGCCGTAGCCGCGGCTCCTCGGCGAACACCAGCGTCGCGCCCTGCGCCGTGGCATGCACCATGGCCATGGTGAAGCTGTAACGGCTGAACACCACCTCATCGCCCGTCCGCACGTAGGCGCGGATCAGCAACTGCAACAACTCGTCCGAGCCGTTGCCGCAGACGATGCGCGCGGCATCGAGCCCGAACACCCCGGCGATGGCCTCGCGCAATTCCTGCTGGCTGCCATCCGGGTAGCAGGACAGCCGATCGGCCAAACCTCGATAGGCCTCCAGCGCGCGCGGCGAGGGTCCCAGGTGCGATTCGTTGGAGGAGAGCTTGATCGGTCGATCGCAGCCCTCGATATCGGCCTTGCCCTGCCGGTATGGCGAGAGTTGTGCCAACTCCGGTCGCGGCACCGGCCCACTCAGCGCATTTTCCTTGCGCGCGTTCACGCGAGGCCTGCCGTGTGTGCGGGCGGTTTGATGATGTGGGGCCAGGGCGAAGCCATGTCGGCGCAGGGCACCTCGATCAGCGCCGGCCGGTCACGATCCAACGCGGCCTCGATGGCCTTGCGCAGCGCTTCCGGCTCCTGCACGCGCTCGGCATGCAGGCCGAAGCTGGCGGCATATTGCAGGAAGTCGGGATTGCGCAAATCCGAACCGATGCGCCGGCCGCCGAACCACTCGTTCTGCTGGCGCTGCACGTTCTGGAATTTGTTGTTGTTGAACAGCACTGTCACCAGCGCGATGCCGTGCTGCATGGCCGTGGCCATTTCATTGGAGGTGAACAGGAAGCCGCCGTCGCCGGCGATGTTCACCACCGCCTTGTCGGGATGCGCCACTTTCACGCCCAGCGCGGTGGCGTAGCCGTAGCCCAGCGTGCCCTGGTAGCCGCAATTGACGTGATGGCGCGGAGCATACACCGGGAAGCCGTACCAGGAGGCGTAGCCCACCTGCGTGATCTCGTCCACGAAGTAGCCGTCCTCCGGCAGCGCCGCGCGGATGGCGTGCAGGAAGGACAGCTGCGGCTGCACCTGCTCGATGTCCGCGGCCACGCGCTGCTTCAGCGCCAGCAGCTCCTCGCGGCGCGAGGCGCGCGCCGTCACGCGATTGGCGAGCGCGGCGTTCAACGCCTCCACCGCCTGGCGCGCATCCGCGTGCAGCGCCACCGCCGGGGACTCGATGCGGTCGAATTCCGCGGCATCGATATCGATGCGGATGATGCGCATGCCCGGCGCGGTCTTCCAGTACAACAATTGCTGCTCCATGCGCGTGCCGATGCCCACCACCACGTCGGCATCCTTCCACAGCTCGTAGCCCGCGGGAAACACCTGCGACAAATACTCTCGGTCCGATACGATGCCGCGGCCGCTGCGAAAGGACACCACCGGCGCCTGCAACCGCTGCGCGAGTTCCAGTACCGCCTCCGGCGCATCCGTGGCGCCGCCGCCCACCACGATCATCGGCCGGCGCGAGCCGGCGAGCAATGCCGCCGCCTGTTCGATGCGGTCGGTGTCGAGCGTGGGAGGCGATAGCGGCTGCGCCGCATCGAGCAGTTCAACCTCGCCCTGCAGCCCCATGATGTCCATGGGCATTTCCAGCGACACCGGTCCACGCCGGCCGCCGGCAAGGCGCGCGAACGCCTGGTTCACCGCCTGCGGCGCATCCTGCGGGCGGTCGATGCGTTCGGCCCAGCGCGTCAGCAGGCGCAAGGTGGCGAGCTGATCGGGCAGTTCGTGCAGGTAGCCGATGCCGCGGCCGATGGCATCGCTCGGGATCTGGCCGGTGAGGCACAGGACCGGGGCGTTGGTGGCGTAGGCCGAACACAGCGCCGCGGTGGAATTGAGCACGCCGGGACCGGGCACCACGGTGTACATGCCGGGCCGTCCCGTCGAGCGCGCGTACCCGAAGGCCATGTAGCCCGCGCCCTGCTCGTGGCGCGCGCCGACGAAGCGCACCCTCGACTGCTCGCGGTACATCGAGTCGAAGAAGTGATCGAGCTGCCCGCCGGGCAGGCCGAATATGGTATCGATGCGATTTCGCAGGCATTGCGCAAGAATCGCATCTGCGCCGCTCATCCTTGCCATAAATCCGATCGCAGTTGCTTCCGGGAATTCGGATTGCCATTTACTCGCGAGCCGGCGCCGCAATGCAATTCATTAGTTTTCATTCGGTTCATTAGCAAGCCTAATTTGGGCGTCGTGGGCCGCATGCTAGGCTTTGCTGTCACAGCATCGAGGGTCCGCCGATGGCATCCAGCGCCTGTTGTGAAGTGCGGCCTTCTTCGACCAGCCAATCTCGGAATGCCGCCACCACCGGGTCGCCGATCGAGCCACTGGAGCAAACCGCGTGATAGGAGAACTTGCTAGGCAACGCCAGATCGAAGGGTTTGATCAGCTGGCCCTTGGCCAGGGCGTCGGCCACCAGTGCGCTGCGCCCCAGCGCCACACCGTCACCGTTGATGGCAGCCGCCGTCACCAGGTGCGAGTGGTTGAATCCCGGCCCGCGCTCGGTATCGATGTCGTCCACGCCGGCGGCTGCCAGCCATGCCCGCCAATCCGTGACCATCACGTCGTGCAGCAGGGTATGAAAGCGCAGGTCCGAGGGTGTGCGCAGCGGCTTCTCGGCCGAGATGATGCCCGGACTGCACACCGGGAAGAGGGTCTCGGACAGCAGGCGTGTCACCTCCAGGTCCGGCCAATCACCCTCGCCGTAGCGGATGTCGATACTCACCACGCCCTTGGCGAGTGCGTCCGCATCGAGATCGGCCGACATGATGCGCACGTCGATGCCCGGATGCGCGCGCAGGAATCGACCCAGGCGCGGCAGCAGCCACAGCAGGCCGAAGGAGTCCAGCGTTCCTACGCTGATCACGCGCGATCGGCGGCTGCCCATGACCGAATTGGTGGCGCTGCGGATAATATCGAAGCCAGCGCTGATGCGCGGCAGGTAGGCGCGCCCCGAATCGGTCAGCGACAGTCCCTGGCCCCGGCCGATGCGATGGAACAGCGCCACGCCCAGCCACTCCTCCAGCGCCTTGATCTGGTGACTCACCGCCGCCTGGGTGACGTGCAGGGATTCCGCCGCCCGCGTGAAGCTCAAGTGGCGTGCCGCCGCCTCGAACACGACCAGGGCATTGAGCGGGGGCAATCGGCGCGCCATACACCTACCTCGTTGCAGTATTTCCGTGTGGGAGTCTAGATGAAAATCACCGAAGCGCGCGTAATCGTGACCTGTCCGGGTCGCAACTTCGTCACCCTGAAAATCCTCACCGATCAGGGGCTCTCCGGCCTCGGCGATGCGACCCTGAACGGGCGCGAGCTGGCGGTGGCGGCCTATCTCACAGAACACCTGATTCCTTGCCTGATCGGACGCGATGCCCACCAGATCGAGGACATCTGGCAGTATCTGTATCGCGGCGCCTACTGGCGGCGCGGCCCGGTCACCATGAGCGCCATCGCCGCGGTGGACACGGCGCTGTGGGATCTCAAGGCCAAGGCCGCCGGCATGCCCCTGTACCAGTTGCTCGGCGGTCGCAGCCGCAACGGCGTGATGGTGTACGGCCATGCCAACGGCCGCGACATCGCCGAAACGGCCGACGAGGTGCAGCGCTACCTGGAGATGGGCTACCTCGCCGTCCGCGCGCAGACTGGCATCCCGGGCATGGCCAGCACCTACGGCGTGTCCGGCGACAAGATGTTCTATGAGCCGGCGGACGCCAGCTTACCCACCGAGAACCTGTGGTCGACGGAAAAATATCTCGCGCACGTACCCAAGCTGTTCGAGGTATTGCGCGAGCGCTTCGGCCACGGCCCGCACCTGCTGCACGATGTGCATCATCGGCTCACGCCCATCGAGGCGGCGCGCCTGGGCAAGGCTTTGGAACCCCATCACCTGTTCTGGCTGGAGGATGCCACGCCGGCGGAGAACCAGGCGAACTTCCGGCTGATCCGCCAGCACACGGTGACGCCGCTGGCGGTAGGCGAAGTGTTCAACACCCTCTGGGATTGCAAGCTGCTGGTGGAGGAACAGCTCATCGACTACATCCGCACCACCGTGGTCCACGCCGGCGGCATCACGCACTTGAGGCGCATCGCCGATTTCGCCGCGCTCCACAATGTGCGCATGGGCTGTCACGGTGCCACCGACTTATCGCCGGTGTGCATGGGCGCCTCGCTCCACCTGAACACCGCCATCCCCAATTTCGGCGTGCAGGAATACATGCGCCACACGGCCGAGACCGACGCCGTGTTCCCGCACGATTACCGCTTCTCCAACGGCCGGCTGCATCCGGGGGATACCCCGGGGCATGGTGTGGACATCGATGAGCAGCGGGCGGCGCAGTATCCCTATCAACGCGCCTTCCTGCCGGTGAACCGCCTGGAGGATGGGACGTTGTGGAACTGGTGAGGCCGGTGCTTCGACGCCGCGAAGCCGCGACGCGCGCGCAGCGGTGAGCATGCAACAACGCACAGTCCGGTGGGTGGCTCCGGCTGTACCGCCCTGGCGCCCCGGCGGACCATCGCGATCATGAGTCTTGTTTATCTGGCCGATTAAAAAGAATCAGTTGCCAATGCGGCTGCCGGAAACGAAGGATACACCTGCAGCTATGCGACCCGCCGGGCCAACCTCCGCAAGGACCGCCCGTAACGACCGCATCAACACACCTATGCCATGATCAGGGGAGAAGCAATGAGGAAATGTGCAACGATGTTCTGCGGCGCGATCGCACTCGTGCCCTGTATTGGCGCGGCGGACACGCCTAGCGAGGCACCCGCCGAACGCGGCGGCGGTCAGCTGGAGGAAATCGTCGTAACTGCGCAGCGCCGCGAGGAATCGCTGCAGAACGTGCCCATCGCGATCAGCGCGTTCACGGCAAGCGATCTGGAGCGATCCAACATCACCCAGGCCCGCGATTACCTGATGATGTCGCCCAACATCAGTTTCTCCGATGACGGGCAGACCGGCAACCGGTCGATCCGCATCTCGATCCGCGGCGTCAGCAATGTCTCGCTGGGTGAAATCGCCTCGCCCAACGCGCTGGGCTACTACATCGACGAGTTCAACGTCGGCTCAGTGGCAAATGACACCATCAATCCGGGGTTGCTCGATGTCGAGCGCGTGGAAGTGCTGCGCGGTCCACAGGGCACCTACTTCGGCCGCAATTCCACCGGTGGCGCAATCAACATCACCACCAAGCTGCCCGACCGCCACTGGTTCGCCGAACTCGGCGGAACGGCCGGCAATTTCGGGGTCTGGGGCGGCCATGCCATATTCAACGCACCGCTGAGCGACTCGTTCTTCGTGCGCGGCGCGATGAGCTACGAAAGCAGCACCGGCATCGTCAAGAACATCGACCCACGCGGCACCCGCAACAGCGGGTATGACCAGATGGACGCCCGCCTGTCGGCGCGCTGGTTGATCACGGACAATTTCACGGCCGACTTGTCGTATTCGTACGCGAACGACACGGAAGGCTTCGATGCCGACGTCAATTCCGGCGTTCTCGACCTCGATACGATCAGCATCGAAGGACCGACCTTCCGGCCGATCAGCGATGGACTGGGCTTCTATCCGCAGAACCAGCGGTTCGTTGACCATAGCCGGCCCGAATGGAACCGCAACGGTCTGCAGGCGGCCAACCTGCGTCTGACCTATGACTTCGGCGGTTTCACCCTGAAGTCCATCACCGGTGATATCCGCACGCGCAACTCGCGCATGTTCGACCAGGATGCGAGCTCGCCCGACGCGATCTACCGGCACAACGAGCGGCATGCCGAGTCCTACAGCGAGGAACTGCGCCTGCAGTCCAAGGGCGGCAACGCGCTCGATTGGGTGGTCGGCGCGCTGTATGCCCGTGACAAGAGCCAACGCTACAGCCGTATCGCGTTGGGAACCGAGTTCACCTATACCTATCCCGACACCGGTGAGACTGTTGGCCTGGCTCCGCCCTTCCCGGATCTGGCGGTCAACCAGAACGATAGCGATTTCGTCAACAAGAGCACGGCGATATACGGCGAGGTGACCTATCACTTCACCGATGCCTGGTCATTCACGGCGGGCGGCCGGTACACTCACGACCAGATCGACAACACGCTCACCGGGCTTGTCGCCTTCGGATCTCCACAGCCCGACCTTGCCGGCAATTCCTCGTTCAACGACTTCTCGCCGCGGGCGGTACTGGCCTACAAGCTGTCACCGGATGCCTCGATCTACGCTTCGATCTCCCATGGTTACAAGGCCGGCGGCAACAACCTCAACGGTTCGCTGGCCGAGCACGTCAGGCCGTTCGCGCCCGAGAAACTGTGGAACTATGAAGTCGGCTACAAGTCCGAGTTCTGGGATCACCGGGCGCTGTTCAATGCTTCGGTGTTCTACATGAAGTGGACCGACCTGCAATCGGACGTCATTTTCCT